>JAILIQ010000314.1 GCA_024695205.1 Lachnospiraceae bacterium | reverse complement strand
TATTGCATTCCATGGATACGCTCATCGATTTGGACATAGCTATCTTTCCGGCTCCGGTCGCTTTTCTCTCGGGTACCGGTTCTTCGCTCTCGGTAAGCTCAAGGTCCCTGACATTCACATTGGTACGCATCGCGCCGACCTGCACGAACAGCTCGCCCTTCTGGTTAGGAAGCGACGATACCTTGCCCTTCACACCCATCGAAATGATCATGACATCATCGCCGATCTTAAGCTCTCCGGGATCCCTGACCGGCTTCTTGACCGTCTTTTTCACGTTTTCCTTAGCACCGGCGGCTTCAAGCTTTTCCCTCAGCTCTGTCCGCTCCTGCTCCAGATCGCGCATCGAGCTGCCCGCAGCTCCCAGACGGTTGATACGGCGTATCGTCTCATCCGCGTAATCCTTTGCCTTCTGCAGCACATCACGGGCTTCTTCCTGGGCACGGTTAAGGATCTTGTCCTTCGCCGCATCTATGCGCTCATTTTTCTTCGCATAGGCATCCTGGAGCTTAGTTGCCTCGGCAAGCGCCCTGTCGGCGGCCTCATTCTTCTCTTCGAGCTCCCTGCGTGACCTGTCAAGTTCGCTGATGATATCCTCAAAGCTTTTATCACGCGTTCCTATAAAGCTGTCCGCCATTCCGATTATCTCTTCCGACAGCCCGAGCTTCTTGGATATCGCAAATGCATTGCTCTTTCCGGGCATTCCGATCAGCAGCCTGTAGGTAGGGCTTAAGGTCTCCACATCGAATTCGCAGCTGGCATTGCTGACTCCCGGAGTGGAAAGCGCAAAAAGCTTCAGTTCGCTGTAATGCGTGGTCGCGATCACTCTGATATCGCGGTTGTGCAGATATGTAAGGATCGCCATCGCAAGCGCCGCGCCTTCTATCGGGTCGGTACCCGCGCCAAGCTCGTCAAAAAGCACCAGAGAGTGCTCATCGGCCTGCTTCAGTATCGAGACCGTATTGGTCATATGTGATGAAAATGTCGAAAGGCTCTGCTCGATGCTCTGCTCGTCGCCGATATCGGCAAATACCTCTTCGAACACTGCCAGTTCGGACCCTTCAAATGCCGGTATATGCAGTCCCGACTGTCCCATTATCGTAAAGAGCCCGACTGTTTTTAATGAGACCGTCTTACCGCCGGTATTCGGGCCCGTGATGATCAGCAGGGAGAAGTCCTTACCGATCCATATATCCGTCGGTACCACCTTCTTCGCGTCTATCAGCGGATGGCGTCCCTTTTTGATATTGATATATCCTCTTTCGTTAAATACAGGCTCCGAGGCCTTCATCTGCCTGGCAAGCTGTGCTCTCGCAAATATAAAGTCAAGCTCGGTGATCGTGTCCTGATCGTACTGAAGCTCCCTTGTATGCCCGTAGAGCATATCTGAAAGGCTCTGCAGCACCTTCTCGATCTCGTCCTGTTCCCTGATCGCAAGCTCCCGAAGCTCATTGTTGAGCTTCACCACAGCCATGGGTTCGATGAAGAATGTCGAACCGCTCGCGCTCTGGTCATGGATCATTCCGTCGAATTTGTTCTTGTATTCGCTTTTAACGGGAAGACAGTATCTGCCGTCCCTCATCGTGATCAGGTTGTCCTGCAGTACGATCTGGCTTTCCTTGGAATTGACTATGGAGTTCAGCTGGTCCCTTATCTTGTCATTTGCGACCTTCATCTGTCTGCGGACCGACTTGAGTCCGGGGCTTGCATCATCGGCTATTTCCTCTTCGGAAATGATGCAGCGCTGTATCTCCGCATTGGCAACGCTCAGCGGTTCAAGCAGTTCAAAGCTCTCCGAGAGCGAATCCCGGTTTTCCTCATCATCCGTTACGCCATAGTTTCTTATCTGGCGTACTGCGGTAAGCAGTGAGCTTATATGCATCAGTTCTCCCGCGCCCAGGCAGGAGCTTATCTCAAGCCGTCTTATCGAGGCCCTTACATCATGTATTCCCGAAAACGACAGCGAGCCCTTGCGGTAGATCCTTGCAAGAGCGTCGGCCGTTTCCTTCTGCATCCTGCGGATGTCTTCAATCCCGGATAACGGCTTTAAAGCCCTGCACTTTTCCTTTCCGAGCGCAGAGCCCGCACAGTCGGTAAGACTGTCGATGATCTTATGATATTCCAGTACTCTTAATGTTTTTTCGTTCATTTTCTATATGTTGTCCCACTTAAGCCTGTGCAGCTCCCCGGCCAGGTTCATTCCCTCAAAGCCGGTCTGACGCAGCGCTTCGTATGTTACGATCGCGACCGAGTTGCCCAGGTTCAGCGATCTGATATCCCCTATCATCGGGATCCTTATGCATTCGTCAGGATGCTCTATAAGTATTTCCTCGGGAATCCCCGCGCTTTCCTTGCCGAACATGATATAATCGTCCTGTCTGAAATGCACCTCGGAATACAGATTCCGCCCCTTCGTGGTCGCAAAATAAATATGTGCTCCGGGATTTTTTTCGAGAAAATCCCCGTAATCCTCGTAAATAAAGTATTTCAGTTTCGGCCAGTAATCAAGCCCCGCGCGCCGCAGATGCTTCTCGTCAAGCGAAAAGCCCAACGGCTTGATAAGATGCAGGACCGAACCCGTAGCCACACAAGTCCGCCCGATATTACCCGTATTGGCAGGAATCTCGGGTTCATGCAGTACTATGTTCAAAGCACACCTCAATCCTCTTTAATCGCGATAAATATCCTGAAAAAATACTGACCTTCGTAGTTGAAAGGTATACAGATATTGGCCGCATAGCTGCTGCTGAACGTAACATTGCCCATGCACAGCGTCGGCGGAGTGATGTCTATCGAGATCCCGCCGAGTGAATACAGGGTTGCGGTGTTTCCCATGATCATATTGCACAGCTCACACAATGCACTCTGCGCCAGCTCATCGAGAGCGGGCAGCTCCATCATGCACATTGCGGAAGCTATTTTCAAAGCCGAGACGGACGGAAAGTCCAGGATCGCCTGGCCCTTCATCTCGCCGGTGATACCCATCAGTATCAGCTGTTCGTCATCTGTGAACGCCGCCGGAGCGATCGAAGGCTTGCCGATCGTAACATCCATCCTGCATGCATCCTGAATGACCTTGACCGATGCCTTGAGCAGCGGGTTGATGTATTCTACGTTAATATTTGCCATATGTCATGATCTCCGCAATAATCTGTTTTATGAATACAATACCTGATCTATGCCTGCCTGTGCTTCTCCACAAATTTCTCGATCCTTGCCATTGCGGCCTTCAGCTTTTCTATCGAATAAGCATACGATATTCGAAGATATCCCTCGCCGCAGTCCCCGAAAGCCGTCCCCGGAACCACAGCGACCTTTTCCTCATTCAGAAGCGTTGTCGCAAATTCATCGGAAGTCATGTTAAGTCCCTTGATGCACGGAAATACATAAAACGCGCCCTTGGCCTCAAAACACGGCAGTCCGATCCGGTTGAACTCATGAAGCAGATAACGTCTTCTCGCGTCATAAGCCTCCCGCATTTTTTCCACATCCGCGTCACCGTTCTTCAGCGCTTCTATCGCCGCATACTGGCTGACGGTAGGCGCGCACATGATCGCAAACTGGTGCAGCTTCGTCATCTGCGAAATGATATTCTTCGGCCCGCAGGCGTACCCGAGTCTCCAGCCCGTCATCGCAAATGCCTTCGAAAAACCGTTGATAACGACTGTCCTTTCCTTCATTCCGGGCAGTTCCGCTATCGAAACGTGCTTATTTCCGCCATAGGTGAGTTCCGAATAAATCTCGTCGGAAATGACAAAAATGTCTTTTTCCGTAACAACCCGCGCAATGTCCTCAAGATCCTCCATTTCCATGATAGAGCCTGTCGGATTGTTCGGAAAAGGAAGCACCAGCAGCTTGGTCTTATCCGTTATCGCTTCTTCAAGCTCCTTTGCCGTAAGCCTGAATTCATTCTCCGCCTTCAGCTCGATGATCACCGGCTTTCCGCCCGCCATGATCGCACAAGGCTCATAGGAAACATAGCTCGGCTGCGGTATTATTACTTCTTCCTGCGGTTCGAGCATAACACGCATCGCAAGATCTATCGCCTCGCTTCCGCCGATCGTAACAAGTATTTCCTTGTTCCATTCATACGAAAGCCTGTATTTGCGACGCACGTATGAACTTATCTCCCGGCGCAGTTCCTCTAAACCGGCATTGGAGGTATAATGCCCTCTGCCCTTTTCAAGGGCGTAAATGCCTTCCTCCCTTACATGCCAAGGCGTGTCAAAATCCGGCTCGCCGACACCTAAGGAGATAGCGTCCTTCATTTCCCTGACGATATCAAAAAACTTTCTGATGCCTGAAGGCTTTAGTCCGCTTATCCGCGTATTGATCGGGTCTCTCATGGCGATACAAGCATCCTTTCGTCTGTTTCCTCGGATTCCATGGCAATGCCGTGTTCCTTGTATTTTTTAAGCACAAAATGGGTAGCGGTACTTAAGATCGCTTCCATCGGCGCAAGCTTCGCCGAAACAAAGCCGGCGACATCGCGCATGCTCTTGCCCTTTATTACAACAGTAAGGTCGAAGCCGCCCGACATAAGATAAACCGCCTCAACCTCATCAAATTTGTAAATACGCTCCGCGATCGTATCAAAGCCCTGGCCGCGCTGCGGCGTAACCTTGACTTCGATAAGCGCCGTTACGTAATCCTGCTCGATCTTTTCCCAGTTGATAAGTGTCAGATAACCGCAGATCGTGTTATCCGCCTCCATCTCTGCTATAGCCGTACCGACCTCTTCCTCGGTACTCCCGAGCATGATCGCAAGCTCGGATGCGGAAAGCTTGGCGTTACTGTCGATTATTCTTAAGATCCTCTCCTTAAGTGTCATATTGTCCTCCGATCCTTATCTGTTTCACGGATATCACACGCCTTCATTTCCGCTTAAAAACACCTGTAAAAAGGTGTCAGGGTGCCAGATACGTTGTAATATCCCCGTTTATGGCGCAACATGCCTTTTCTTTTGTGGTGTAGCCTATGACCTTTGCCGGATATCCCTCGCCGTTCAGCTTCGCGGCCAGTGCCGCTCCGTCAAGGGTGCATACAAGAATGCAGCCCAGACTGCTCAGTGTGTAAGGGTTGACATCCAGCAGATCGGCGATCTCGATACAGAACTGCCTTACCGGGATGCTCAAAAGATCTACTTTAAGACCTGTACCGCAGGCATTTCCCATCTTATAAAGAGCGCTGAAGATTCCCTGCCGGCCGACAACAAATACATCCGCACCGCAGGAATCAAGTATCTTCATGCACCTCTCATCGCCGAATTCCGCCGACAGACCCTCAAGCCCCTCGTTAAAATAGCGTTTCGGATATCTTGAGAAAATACCCTCACCGTGCCGGTCCCTGATAAGCTCTAAAATGCCGTCTTCGGCTATGCGTCCGATAATGATGATATCCATATTTTCCTGTTTTTAGATTTTATACCCCCGGGAGACTGTCCGAAAACCGGCCGCGCCGCCTATGCCGACACTCTTTCCCGCAGGCCGTGCACCGAAAATACGGCGCAAAAATAAAACGCTTACGGTTGAAATCTTCAGAGGGTTACCTTATACTGAACATAGCGGCAAAAGGCAGCCGGTGTTATCTCCGGCATATTCGGCATCAGGCGGGAACTGTGATTGTCCGGCTCTTAAAAGATCAAACGAACGCCGAATAGATCAGCGGAATGACCATCGCAAGAACTACGATCGCAACGATCACGATCGTGATCACCCTTTTTGTCTTTGCATTGAAGAAATTCATATATTTATCCTCCGGATATATATTTTCGTATTTATTGAAAGGACCGTAAAAATGCCCGTTTATTTCTGTCTGGTAATACTGTTCGTCATATGGTTCACCTACGAACGCAAGAAGAACGATACCGACTATTCAAAATCAAAAGCCTTCTGGGAACGCGAGCGCAGCGCGACTTATGTTCCGAAGCAGAGCACTGATGACATCAGATTCATTGAATTTACCGAAGATCTGATACCGGCGGCCTCCGACGGCGATTCCGACGAGCTTAAGGCAGTCATAGAGGATCTGCACCGCCTGGTCGGCGTTAAGATCTGCGATCTTTCGGAATTCAGCAATACCGACCTTAAATTGAAATACGGAACAGCCAATTTCACCGATCTGTCCGTTGCCGATAACAATTACATCCGCCTGGTCCAGTGGTCGGGCAAGCTCCTTACCTGTCTCGATGAAGCGGGAAGACTTGAAGAAGCCGGTCCCGTCATTGATTTTCTCAATAAGAACGGCGTCTCTTCGGGCATCATCTCAAAATACTCCGCTCAGGCAGGCACATCCGGCAGCTGAGCCTCCGGGGCGCTCTAAACCCAAAAAAAGCTCCAAACACAGCTATGATATCAGCAAATCAAGGCTTTGTCAAACTTTCGAGCCGTGTTCGCACACTTCCTTCAGGAAACAGTTCGCGCAGTCCGGACGTCCCGACTTGCAGATCGTCCTGCCGTGCTTGATGATCTGTGTGTTCCATGATATCCAGTGATCCTTCGGAAGTATCTTCATCAGCTCAAATTCAGCCTTTTCGGGGTCTAAAGTATCAGTCAGTCCCAACAGCTTCGAAATCCTTTTTACATGCGTATCCACAACGATGCTCGGTTCGCGGTACACATGGCTTCTGATCACATTGGCGGTCTTGCGGCCCACTCCCGGCAGGGTTGTGAGTTCTTCGATGCTGCAGGGGACCTTGCCGCCGAAACGCGACAAAAGCTCTGCCGCGGCTTCTTTGATATGCTGTGCCTTCATACGGAAAAATCCCGTAGATCTTATATCCTGCTCAAGTTCGGCAATGTCTGCCGAGGCAAAATCCTCAAGACTCTTATATTTTACGTACAGATCCTTTGTTACCATATTGACGCGCTCATCCGTGCACTGTGCCGAAAGTATCGTGGCAAACAGCAGCTGCCAGTCGGTTTCGTGCTCAAGATAACAGACCGTGTCGGGATAGTGCTCATCAAGCAGAGCAAGGATTTTTTGCAGTTTTTTGTTCATTGGATCGTATACCTCATCCGGCGTCTCACGACCGGCCCTGAAATCCTTCCGGCGACAGGAAAAGACAGTTTTACAGGTGTTTATCACCGTTCTTTACAGCAGGCCCTTAGGCACATTCTTCAGGATGATCGCAGAATGGCTGTTCAACATCAGACTGATGACACCCTTCTCATTGCGGTAGACCTCGGCGCGGAAGTTGTAGCCGCCGTCGTCGCTCTCCACAAGTCTTATCATCGGTTCTTCGGGCGTTACGCCGATCTCCCATACAGGAACATCCATAACGCAGTTATTATCATTGTTATTTATGACTATAACAAAACGGTCGTCATCGTCAAACCGTCCGAAAGCGAGTGCACCGTATTGTCCGTGCAGGAATTTGACCGATCCTGTTTTAAGGGCTTCATATGACTTATGTAAATGAAGCATCTCGCGGTAAAACTGCAGCAGATACTGATTCTCATTGCCCCACGGATAGGTTCTTCTGTTGTCGGGATCCGTCCAGCCCACAACTCCGGCCTCGTCTCCGTAATAAACACAGGGAGCGCCCGGCAGGGTTATCTGGAAAATGATGCCCTCCCTCATCACAGCTTCATTGATGCCGTCGCCTGCTGCGTCGGCCCCGAGCGTGTGCAGTCTTCCGACCTTACGGTTGGTCCTTGTCAGGAATCTCGAATGATCGTGGTTGGACAGTTCGTTCATTGCCACAAGCATCGACTGATGCGGCATTCTTGACAGGTTATACAGCATTGCGCCAAAGAAGGCATCGCTGTTATTGCGCATGTCTTCACGATATCCGTCACTGTGCTTTTCCATTCCGGTCAGGAACCAGGTTACGGGCTCCATGAACGCCTCGTAGTTCATGATACTGTCCCACTCACCACCCCTGAGCCATTTTTCCGAGCTTTCATAGTTCTCGGCAAGGATCAGTGCTTCGGGGTTGGCTTCCTTGACTGCTTTTCTGAATTTGCGCCAGAATTCATGGTTAAACTCCTCCGAATGTCCGAGATCGGCGGCAACATCCAGTCTCCAACCGTCGCAGTTGTAAGGAGGGGAGACCCATTTACGGGCAACGCCCAGGATATATTCAACCAGTTCCGGCGAATCCTCGTAATTGAGCTTAGGCAGCGTATCA
>JAILIQ010000308.1 GCA_024695205.1 Lachnospiraceae bacterium | reverse complement strand
CATCGTCCAAAATATGATACCATGAACTACTCATCATAAGCTCAAAACCATCACAATCTAACTTCGGTGCATATTCTTTTAGCAATGTATAGTCATTATTATTGGCTTTACCAATAATCGCTCCTGATGAGCATAATATTTTATTCATAATTGCCCTCTACAAAAAGAGAAATTCTATTTTTCCTTGCCGGTAAGTAGCCATATGTACTTTTATGGGCATATGCCATTTTGTTCCTCTAAATACATTATCAATCTACATTGGAGTTTTTGCAACTTTTTGTAATAAGAAAACGGTCGAAGAGTTCCTCCTCCGGAAAAAGATTTTTCCACCAATTGATCACTAAGTGTGTTATACTAATCCAAAATGAAATGTATCAAAGGGGTTACATATGGCAAAGAAAAAAGTATCTCAGCTGAAAATACTCATGGACAGAAACGGTGTGACGGTTGACGATCTCTCTCAGATCCTGCATCTGTCCTCTTCCACTATCAAGGCATGGGTCAGCGGTTCCAAAGAACCCTATGAGGCAGTTCTGGATCAACTATGTGAAGTGCTCGCCTGCACCAGGGATGACCTGAAGAAGCCTGTCACAGATGATCCAACTTCTTCCATTCCTGCGGATAAAGAAAAAAACGAATCTGAATCAGAATCTGACTCTCCCGAAAAGCCGGATTCAAAGTCAGCATCCGCAATCACAGCAGAGCCCAAAATCCCGAAGGTCAAAAAGACCCTCACCTCATCTAAAGAGCCTGGATCCGAAGATCCGAAACCGAGTTCTCCTGACCAGATTAAAGTCCGTGTAAAGAAAAACACCATGAAAGAAAAAATGTCACCAACAACAGATGAAAAACCGGCTGCCAAGCCCGTTGGGTTGGCAAAGAGATTTCTTTACGAAAAGGTCCGTCTCTCTGAATCTTCCTCTGCCCTGCTCAGGTCTCTCGATCCTGCCAAAGTCCTTAAAGGCAAAGGCGATATGACGAAGACGCAGCTTGATAACTGGGCCAAGTCTCTTGAGGAATATTTTGCTACCCAGACTAAGCAGATAACAGCGATCATCAGCAGCCTTGTTGATGAGGCCGCTGAACCCAAAGGCATTGTAATCGAACGCAAAAAACTCGCAGAGTTGATGGAAGTAGCCAAAACCGCGTCGGATGCAGATATCGACCTGGTTATTGAAATGCTTAGGAGATTAAATCCTTAACTACTGGGGGAGCCAAATGAAAAAAACCATCACAAAATCCGTTTTAACGAAACAGTATTTCTCGGTCAACAGGGGCCTGATCAAGGTCATGGCATTCGTAGCCCTGTTCTGCCTGGTATGTATCCTGATCATTCCGAACCCAGCGGTCGGCTGGGGCGTGGCTCTGTTTGTTCTGGCAGTTGCCCTGTGCATCGGCCTCAGAATCAGGAAACAGGCCGAATCGGCGAATCCCAAAGAGGCATATTTCCGGCTCTCTACTCTGACGTACAAAGAATGCGTGGATATTTCCGATGACGAGATCAACGCTTATTCCTGGCAGGTGGAATTCGACGGCGATTACAGGATCGCGGTCGACAAAAAGATCTATGACGAGGCCGAGACAGGTAAGACCTATTATGTAGCTTTCTATATAAAGACCGACAAACCGTTCGCATTTTTCGATGCGGATGTCTACACCCCGGATAGGATCTTCGAGATACGGAACTCGTAACGGTCAGGCAGCTTGAAGTGAAAGTTGTTTTTATAATCCTTGTGGGGGATTTGCCGCAGCGATCTATGTGGTTTTATTCTTTTCAGATCAGATGATGAGGAGGTTTAGTTCTATGAAGAGACCGGAGAGATTTTTCAGGATCATAGCCGTTCTGGCGGCAGTGTGCCTGTTCGTAACAGCAGTGCCCGAACCCGCTCAGGTGAAAGCCGGCGATGACTACACTTTTGACGGCACTGTCTACGGCAAATACTCGGATATCACTTATTTCAATGTTGACGGTGTCGAAGACGGCAAGGTCGGCTTTGACAAGACCAACGGCATGATTGTTTCTATCTATTCATCCGTAACGAGCGCGGATATTCCCGCGTATATCGACGGTGTAAAAGTCAGAATCATTGCCGACTGGGTTTTTCAGTATAAAGAGAATCTTAAGCACCTAACTCTGCCCGAAGGTCTGGAAAAGATCGGACAGGGCAATTTCATGGGATTGCTGCTCAAAGAGATCGATATCCCCGACAGCGTTACTTTCCTCGGCAAATACTGCTTTAACGACAATGCGGTCGTTGAAAAGATCGATCTAGGAAGTATCGTTTCGATCGGTGAGAGCAGCTTCTGTGAGATGGAAAGCCTAAAGAGCATCACGATCCCCGGCAGCTGCAAAAAGGTCGGTGACTGGTGCTTCCGTGATTGCCCCGCGCTTAAGACCATCACGGTCGCAGAGGGCGTCGAATCGATCGGACAAGGCTTTTCGCGTTCGAACGACAGTGTTGAGACTATCAAACTGCCTGCTTCCCTGAAATCCATCGGCAATTATTCGTTCAGATGGTGTACCGGTCTCAACAATGTCACGGTCGGCGGCAAAACGGTCAATTATATGCATCAGTTCGGCGAACTGGGCATTAAGCTCGGCGATTATCCTTTTACAAACTGCGAATTTTTGCGTAAGGATTACTCGCCTTCATACAAGACAAGCAAGTGGTACCGGGCCGTCCATGAACTGAAGCTGACCGGCGATTATCAGAAAGACATCCTGATGATAGCGCGTTCGCAGATCGGTTATCATGAGGGCGATAGCTTTGACGAGCAGCACGGAAACAATACAAGCGGAAAAAAGGATTTTGCCGAGTATAATTATTTCTGCTGCGATCCCGGAACGATGTGGTGCGGCGAGTTTGTCGACTGGTGCTATGCGATGGCGGGAGTGCCCGATGAACTCTACAGCCTCTCCTCATCGGAAAATGAGTACGCTAACGAGCATACATGGTCCGATACGACCTACGCGGGCGGCAGCTATAAGTTAAAGCCCGGCGATGTGATCATGTTCATTGCCGACGAAGATAAGGACCACGTTATCCTGGTTGAATCCATAGACGACAACGGAGATTACATTACCGTGCATTCCGTGGACGGAAACCACAGTCAGTCGGTTGTTACCGCGACATGGAGGATCGAGAAGCGAACAGGAAGATGTAAGGATTACAATTATGATACCAACGGTCATGTCGAGACGATCTACGGGCCCGACTGGAGTCTCGCAAGCATGATAAAGTTCTATAACGTCAGGTTCGACGCCAATGGCGGAACCACCCTGACTGATTCCAAAAAGGTTTCCAATAATGCATTTTACGGTATCCTTCCGATCCCGGAGCGCAAAGGCTATACCTTTGACGGCTGGTATACCGAAATAGACGGCGGCAAAAAAATCACTGCCTACAGAACCGTCCGGCTCACCTCAGATACGACGCTTTACGCGCACTGGTCGTCCGGTTCCGATGACAATGCAAAAGATGATGGAAAAAAAGCTGTCTCCGTCACGATAAAGGCTTCCAAGACCAAGATAAAGAAGTCAACTGTAAAGAAGAAATCCGTGAGTTTGACCATTCAGGTCACCGGCAGTACCGACAATGTGACTTTTACCAATGTCAGCTCTTCCAAGATAAAGAAATATCTTACCGTTTCGGACAAGGGCGTGCTGAAATTCAAAAAGGGCGCCAAGAAGGGTACGTACCAGGTAAAGGTTACCGTGGCGGATGAATACGGAAATGTGATCGCAGAGAAGACCGTTTCAATAAAGATCAAATAATGGATATACATCATGAAAGAACGCGGGATCCTTGATATCGATGAGGATAAACACGAGGCACGTCCGACCGGTATATGATCATGCCCCGGGCCCCACCAGCTTCCTACGTTTCTAACAAGGCAATTCAGGTTACCATCCAGTCCCTGTGACAGGGTGTAAGTTTACTAATATTGATGGGTGCTGATAAAACCAGCACCCATCAATGTCTT
The DNA here is from genome assembly GCA_024695205.1 of Lachnospiraceae bacterium. Classification (GTDB taxonomy): domain Bacteria; phylum Bacillota; class Clostridia; order Lachnospirales; family Lachnospiraceae; genus RUG11977. The sequence goes on along the minus strand of JAILIQ010000308.1, from coordinate 2,970 downwards.
TTACGATTTGAAATTTCATGATTTGGATGGCATCATTCTTATTATCGATGAAGCAAATTTGTTAAGCGGCATCGTCTGAAGCACTATATGACCGGGACCGGTAACTACAGTATTAAACAGTCCTTCCCCACCGAAAAACACATTCTTTACGCCCTTTACAGTCTGTGTTTCCATTGTACAGGTTGCATCCATCATCGCAAGATATCCTGTATCGACGATCATCTGTTGCCCTGAAGCAAGGTCATATTCCACAGTACTTCCATCGATTTCTATAAAAGCAATACCCCTTCCGGAAAGGCGCTGCATAATGAAGCCCTCACCACCGAACAATCCACTCGAAAGCTTCTTCTGGAAGAATACCGATAATTCGACTCCCTCTTCCGCTGCAAGAAAACCACTCTTTTGTACAACGATATCCCGACCGGGAGTAATCTCGATTGCACGAATGGATCCGGGGAAACTCGATGCAAATGCAATCAATCCCTCTCCTTGTGCAGTATACCGATTCTGGAACAAGGACTCACCGGAGAACATCCTTCCAAATACCTTTCCGGCTCCGCCTCCTACTGTTTCCATTTTCATGTTCGGAGTCATCCAGCTCATAGCTCCTGACTCGGATATCATTGTTTCTCCGCTTTCAAGATTACATACAACAGCCGGTAACGGCTCACCCTTTATTTCGTACCTCAAAATACACATCTCCAATGCTTATTTGTGCTTATATTTTAACAGATTTGGATATTTCAGTAAACAGAAAAGAATCCTTTTCTCGTCACACAAAAATGAAATGTAAAATTCTACTTATCAAACTTTAAGAAGAATTTACCCATGCATGAGTAAACATTAACTCATGCATACAAACGCTGAAACGAAACCCATGCCAGTTCTCCGGAAGAGGCAAAATGATTCCGTCGTATTCGCATACCATACCATTCCGAACGTAAGACAGAAAAGAAGGATTTTCGTGATTTTTCCCAAAATTTTTCTCATTCTCCCTATAGATGCTGATCATTATTTCATCTTTGCTTCGAGATCGGTGATCGTTTTCTGATCCGCGACGTTTCTGCCCGTTGATAATATCAGTTTGTCCGCGTTATCATTGAGTTCCACAACGATAGCCGGACGGATACCGAATCCGGTGACATAGTATTTCTCATCCCCATCAGCGTCACGATGCTGGGAATCAAGCTTCTTGCCGTAGTATGTTGTGGCTGTCCACCCGCCGCGTTCGCCTATCAGCATGAAATTGTCATCCTTTTCTTTTGTCCTGAGCCACCAATAGCAGGCATCCTCTCCGTCATATGTCCTGCATACATTGCCTTCCTCGTAGCCCAGGCAAGTATCAACCGATTCCTTCTTGCCATCGCCGTCCACATCATGAGCTGTCTGTGAATACTCGGTTGCCCCGCATCTGCGGTCCATCTTCTCCATCAGGCCGTATCCTTCGGTCTTGCATTCGTTCCATGAGAGCAGGAAGACTTTATCTTCGGTATTGACATCTTCGAGTCCGGTTGTCGTAACAAGGCCTGCTTCATCCGCGTTGAAAACGGATTTAAAGAAATCCCCGTTCAACCATTTTCTCAAAGAACTGTTCTCATATGTAACCTCCGTATCGGTCTTGGCATTGATCTTAGCGGGCTCAAGAACATATTTTGAAAGCAGGAACAGCTTTGAATCTTCGTTTGATAGAACTACCCATTCTATCGCTTCTTTTCCGTTATCCATGTTTCCGTCCTGTTCATAAGAACCGAATTTCACATAATCACCTGTCTGAAGCTCGGACAGGGGTTTAGGTTCGGCTTTGATCTTTACGGAACGGGGCTTGCTGTATTTACCGTAATAAACATCGTTACCTATCGCAGCATAATATACTCCCCTGACCTTAAATCCGTACTCTCCGTTTTTGGGTGTTCTTATTATGCATGTACGGGCCTTTTTACCGGTTTTATAAATTGTAGTATACTCCTTGTATTCCTTTTCTCCGGGTTCCTTTACATATATCTCGTAGGCATCGGTATTCTTGGTTTTGCCTATTTTGATGATAACCGCATTCCCGTTGGCAACGCTTTCAAGCGTGATCTTCGGCTTGCCCGGTTTCGTTGCGGCATAAGCCTTAATCTGTGCGGGTATCAGACACATAACTATTGCGGTTACAATAATGACAGACAACAATTTTCTTAATTTCTTCATAGCTCTCCTCCTCAGAAAAATATTCATATATCATAAAATGTATCAATACCGACACTAATCCCAAAATCATTCCAATCATCGTAAGGATGGGCATCAGGGTCAAGAAGTCACCTTCTTTTCATTATTCAACGTAATCAAAAGATGTGTACTGCTGTCTGTAATGTGATTCACTCTCACTGTAGGTTTCAACATGCTGCTCATAATAGCAGTCATCGAGCTTCCATTTATACGCGGTTGTTCCATTCCAGTATGTTGATTCTTCTGTCGGAGTTCCGTAACTATCCATAGCAGTGTAGAACATGTTACCCGGCTTCTCATCCGCAGCGTCGCGGTATACACAGACAAAGCGTCCGTACTGGAACAGGCACGCATATGTCTCATTATCCTCACTTACATAGACAACTTCAAGGTCATGTCCCCACCAGGGCCATGCCTCAGGCTGCATAAGATCAGCCTTGCCGACTCTTTCCTTAAACGCTTCATAGGTAAGGCCGAACATGGTCCTGTCCATATTGAAGAATTCCATATCATCCACCATGAAGCTTATAGTCCTGTAGGTGACCGTGTTATCATCGCCGGTATATCCATCATTGCCGGTGTATCCACCGGATGAAGTAGCGTCGTTATATCCCTCTTCCTCTCTTTTTCTGGTCTCAGAATACATTAATCCCAGACCGTCATTTTTCATCTGATCCCAGTCATCGATTATCTCTTTATCAACGGCCTGCCACATATCCTGGGATAATGTTTTTATTCTTTTTCCGATTTCGTCAAATAAAT
>JAILIQ010000115.1 GCA_024695205.1 Lachnospiraceae bacterium | reverse complement strand
GTCAATATGTAATTACGTAATTCCATATTTATGATGTGTACAAAAGCTCCGGCATATAAAAGAGTTTTGTACTCTCTCTGATTCCATGCCTGTTTTCCTTCTTTTTCCAGCATTTTCTCATTCTTTGCGATAGCCTCATCCAATGAATAGAGCACCTGGTGAAACCCGGAATTCAGAAAAGCGTTATATGTCTCTTTCGAATTGATCAGTTCAAGACCTTCGCGATAAACATTCCGTAGTCTTTCGGAACATGAAGCACGCCGTCGCGCATGTTCTTTTGAAGCACGGAGCGCAGCGTATCCCGCGGGTAATCCTGAACATCCGAGAAACTCGGCAACGAATAGACGTAATCGATCAGGTCATCCACATCCGTGACCTCGAGCGAATCCTCATACAGCCTCTTTTCCACGCTGCCAAAGAACTTCTCCAGCTTGCCTTTTCCGTTCTGAAGCGTGAAGTTGTAGTTGTATGCACTGCTGATCGGAAAATCGTCAAAGAGCAGCTCAACATACTCCCTTATCCCGTTTTCGCCGTAAGTCGCACAGTAGAAAGTCCCGCCGCTTTTAAGCACTCTGGCGACCTCCCGAAGCCCGCGTTCAAGGTCCGGAACATGGTACAGCATCATGTTCGCGATAACCACATCAAATTCGTTATCGGCAAACGGTATATCCTGAATGTCGGCAATGCTGAACTCTATGTCACTGTACGCCTTCAGGTTATCCTTCGCCGCAGCCAGCATGCCCTCGGACAGATCCGTAAGGATCAGCTTCGAGCAACGCCCGATCATCGCATCCTGCCCCATCCACATATCGCCGGTGCCGCACCCCAGTTCCAGCACCTTCATTCCCTCTTCGATCAGGTAGTTGGAAAATATCCAGCTGCCAAACCCCTGTTTGTTTACAGAATATTTTTTGTGGATCGAGATCCGGGTATTCAGCTTATCAGGGGTACTGTATTGGTCTTTGACCGTTGTATCATTCATTGGCTGTTTTCCTCTGCTCTGCCCATGTTACGGGGTTTCCTTTTCTCTCCAGCGATTTCCTGTCCGGAAATCCTGTCTCGGGGTATCCGAGGATCAGCCCGCCCGTAATTGTCTCATCCGCACCGAGACCGTATTCTTTCATGAATGCTCTGATATTATCGTTTTTGTCCAGCCAATGAAGCTGGTTGATCCAGCAGGAACCAAGGTCAAGGGCATTTGCTGCGATCATCATGTTTTCCAATGCGCAGGCGCTGTCTGCCATTGCATTTCCATAGCCCTTTCTGTTTGCTGTCACTATGAAAACAGGTGCATTGTAATGAAACACATAGTCACCGGTCTTTGATGCACTTATGGAATGCCGCAGTGATACATAAGTGTCGGGCCCTGCTTCCATCTTTGAGAATTCACTCTTAACAAGTTCGGCCAGTTGTATAAGGATACTCTTATCAGTAAATACAATAAAATGTGTATTCTGGCTGTTGGAACCACTGGGAGCATATCTGCCAGCCTCGATAACCTTTCCGATCACATCTTTTCCGGGCATATCGGTCTTATACTTTCTTGTGCTCCTGCGAGTCATTATTGCTTCTAAAGCTTCCATCGTTTCCTCCGTTCTGTCACTTAATTTATCCCACAATAAACCGGACGGCGGGCCTTGCACCCGCAACCTGCAATCTACCCGACAGCCGCTCTGCTATTTGCGCTACGTCCGGACATTAAACTTAACGTGTAAATTTTACCAAAACAGGAGCGATTTTTAAAGAAAAAACTTGTCCGCCCTGTGTAACAAAAAACACCCCGAAAGGAATGCCCTTTCAGGGTAAAAGCTCCATTTTCTTTTTCCTTTCAGATTTTACCGGAAACTATCTCGCAAGTTCTTTTACCATGATTATTTCGTCTTCATCTTCTTCACCGGTTGCTTTAAATCCAAGTTTCTCATACATACAGCGGGCCGCATCATTACCGTCGATATAACAAAGATACACTTTATCATACCTGCCGTCTTTTTTCATCATATCCAGGATCATATTTGCCGCTGTTATGCCGTATCCCCGTTTCTGATACCTGCTGTCGATAAAGAACTGACTGAAATCATAAGCCTCACACTCATCGATATCATAATATAAAGCCATGCCGACAGGAGTATTGTCCGCATAGATCACAAAAGCTTTGCTGCGCTGATTTCTGTA
>JAILIQ010000227.1 GCA_024695205.1 Lachnospiraceae bacterium | reverse complement strand
TACGCTTGGGATCATAATAGCCGCCAGTATCTATAGCTATAAATGTTAATTTACGGCTCCTTTTTATAACAAATCAGTTTCCATAAATCACTTTACACTATCTTCAGTTTATTCTTCGTAAAACTCATACAAATCATATTTTACTATTGTTTAACAGATAATTCAATAAATATTTCGATCGATTGAGAAACTATGAGATCCATTTAAGATAAAAACCCAAAATATAAGAGGCTGCCGCATTAAGCGACAGCCCCTTAAAACAGGTCAATTTCAGACCGTTATGTTATAAACCGATCATTAACCCCAGGGATTCTCTGTAGGATAAGGCAGGCTCTTCGGCTGGTTGTATGCGATGTCGCCAACACCGAGGAACTTGAATACTTCAAACAGAGCCTTGCCATAGTGACCGAATGCAACGGCACCATGGTGAGGATATCTCTTCTGGATCAGAACGTGACGATAGAAACGTCCCATCTCTTCAATAGCGAAGATACCGATACCACCGAAGGACTGGGTCTTAACGTCAAGTACTTCACCCTGTGCAATGTAGGAACGGAGAACACCGTCGCTGTCGCACTGCAGACGATAGAAGGTAATAGGGCTTGCTGCGATGTCGCCTTCAAGAGTTCCTCTTGTGAAATCAGGATCGCTTCCTTCGGGCTCAAGCAGTCTGTGCTGGATCAGCTGATACTTGATAGCACGGTCGCCGCACATCTTGCAGGAAGGAGTATTGCCGCAATGGAAGCCCATGAATGTATCGGTAAGGCTGTATTTCTTGTACTTGGTCTTGATGTCCTTGTCATAAATCGACTTCGGAACAGAGTTGTTGATATCAAGCAGTGTAACGGCATCATCAGAAACGCAGGCACCGATGTACTCGGAAAGAGCTCCGTAAATATCAACCTCGCATGCTACGGGAATTCCTACCGATGCAAGACGGCTGTTTACATAGCAGGGCTCAAAACCGAATGTCTCAGGGAATGCAGGCCAGCACTTGTCGGCAAATGCAACATACTTGCGGGCACCCTTATGCTTCTCAGCCCAGTCAAGAAGTGTAAGCTCGAACTGTGCCATACGTGCATTGAGTTCCTTGTAGAACTTGCCCTTGCCCATTTCCTTCTCCATATCCTTGCAAACTTCAGGGATACGGGGATCATTCTCATGCTCTTTGTAGCTTACATAAAGATCAAGTTCCGAATTCTCCTCGATCTCAACACCGAGCTCATACAGGCCCTTGATAGGTGCATTACATGCAAAGAAGTCCTGAGGTCTGGGACCGAAGGTGATGATCTTCAGATTCTTAACACCGATGATGGCGCGTGCAACAGGAATGAAGTCAGCGATCATCTTGGCGATATCCTTATCGGTTCCGACAGGATACTCAGGGATATAGCCCTTCAGATGACGCATTCCAAGGTTATATGAGCAGTTAAGCATACCGCAGTATGCATCGCCTCTGCCGCTGATAAGATCGCCGTCACCTTCTGCAGCGGCAACAAACATGATAGGACCGTCAAAGCTCTTGGCAATAAGTGTTTCAGGTGTCTCGGGACCGAAGTTGCCGAGGAAAACAACCAGAGCATTACAACCGGCCTTGTTAACGTCCTCTACTGCCTTCAGGTAATCGCACTCGTTCTCAACCGTTACGGGACATTCATACATATCTCCCTTATAGGCTTTCTTGATCGCCGCACGGCGCTTTTTGGAAAGCTCGATCGGGAAACAGTCACGGCTTACCGCGATGATTCCGAGTTTTACATCCGGAATGTTCTTAACTTTTTTAAGATCGATCATAATCTTTCTCCTTTTTAGATTTTATTGTCAGACATGTATGCAAATGCAGATATTTCTCTGCCTGTGCAGGACTGTCTTACTACATACAAAAATAACATATTTCAGTGTATTTAACAACTGTTTTTTCGGTAATTCCGACGATATTAAGCGGATATTCGCAAATCGTTTATTAATTTATAATCTCTTAATAAAAATCCTTAAGCATCGGATAGAGTTTCACGAATTTACGATACTGCTCCTCATATCTTGCCGCGATCTCGGGATCGGGATCAACGGTGTCAATAACCTTGACAAGCTTTGCCGCTGCCTCTTCCACGGAAGCATATTCACCGCATGCCACAGCTGCGAGCATTGCTCCTCCGAGTGCAGGTCCTTCCTCGCTTTCGATCACATCAACCTTAAGGTTCATTACATTGGCGATGATCTTCTTCCAGAGAGGACTCTTCGCTCCTCCACCGCAGATCTTAGTACGTGTAAGATTGATGCCGCAAGCTTTTGCAACCTCTACGGAATCTCGAAGTCCGAAAGCAACGCCCTCAAGAACGGCCTGTGTCATATCTGCCCTTGTCGAATCCATGGACATTCCGATGAATGCGGCACGCGCATCGGGATTGTTATGAGGCGATCTTTCGCCCATCAGATACGGCATAAAGTAGATATGATTCCTTCCGAGCTTGTCATCGGTGATATCCTTCTGCTGGACACCGTAATCTTTTGTTCCGATGATCTCATCCATCCACCACTTATTGCATGATGCGGCACTGAGCATGCATCCCATAAGATGATAGCTTCCGTCAGCATGGCAGAACAGGTGGATCGCGGGATTATCGTTTTTGCTGAATTCCTTGCTTGAGATGAATACCGTTCCGGATGTTCCGAGACTGATATTGCACATTCCGTCACCGACAGTTCCTGTACCTACCGCAGCTGCGGCATTGTCTCCTCCTCCGGCTGCAACCTTTACACCGGGATTAAAGCCGAATTCAGCCGCGAGCTCAGGCTTTAAGGTTCCTACGGTTTCATAGCTTTCATACAGTTTCGGCATCTTGTCTATGCTAATACCGCAGATATCAAGCATTTCCCGGGACCATGAACGGTTCTTTACGTCAAGCAGGAGCATTCCCGATGCATCCGAAACATCTGTACAGAATGATCCGGTAAGCTTGTAGGCAATGTAATCCTTGGGTAACATGATCTTGCAGATCTTTGCAAAATTCTCGGGCTCGTTTTCCTTTACCCAGAGGATCTTGGGTGCCGTAAATCCGGCAAATGCAATATTGGCAGTAAGTTCAACAAGTTTGTCCTTACCGATCACATTGTTCAGGTAATCGGTCTGTTTCTGTGTACGTCCGTCATTCCAGAGGATAGCAGGACGTATAACATTATCATCCTTGTCAAGGATGACAAGTCCGTGCATCTGGCCTCCGAAGCTTATGCCTGCGACCTTGGATCTGTCGCATTCCGCGGTAAGTTTCCTTATCCCTGCGACTACCTGTTCCCACCAGTCCTCGGGCTTCTGCTCCGACCATCCCGGATTCGGGAAATACAACGGATACTCTTTAGATACGATCTTCTTTATCTCGCCGTTGCCTTCCATAAGCAGAAGCTTTACGGCAGATGTTCCGAGATCTACTCCGATATATAACATGATCTTACCTCCGATGATCTAATTTTGAGGCAATATCCAGACCTGTACGGACTGAAAACTGCCTTTTTGATTCATTTTAAGCCGATCTTTTCTCAGATCTCCACGTTTTCGCCCTTAAGACCGATAAAGGCATCATCGCCGCATCCGCCGTCCTTGTGTGCGATCAGCCATTTATTCTCGGCAGTAAGGAGCTTATCCTCGGGAATAAGCGAGTTCTTTGAAGTAAGATCCGCATTGGTTCCGCGGGGAAGGATGATACCTACTCTGAAACCATCGTCGTTGCCGTTGCAGGGAGCGTAATGCAGGGTTGTACCGTATACTTCCACAGCGGTTCCGGCAGGTATCTTAAATGCTTCGATCTTCGAGGTGTCATATGTAAAGTCATCCTCAATGTCCCTCTCATCACCAAGAAGCAGTACAGCATCGGTCTGAGCAACATTGATCTCACTTGCGCGATGATACTCGACTGCGTTCAGCTTCCTGTTCCATCCGTTGCAATATCCGACCTGGATCGGAAGTCCGCCGTAATAGCTTACTTCAAAAGCTTTTGCAGCTTCCGTAGCCTCAAGATCGGCATCACTTGCAACATAAACAACACTGTCCGAAGGCTTCTCCTTTGTTGAAAGAACCTTGATCAGTCCTTCAAGCTCGATCCCCTCAACTACCTTACCGTAGCGTTTAAAGCTTTTGTCAAAACAACTTTTGATCTCCATAAAAATCTCCCTTCTTTGAAATAAAAGCCGACAGTTTTCAACCGTTGACCCAAAACTTCTCCTTTTACAGCATAAAATGCGCCGACCTTGGAGTCAACGCATTTTTTAGCTTATTTTATTCAATTTATGCTACACTATTTCTTTTTCTTAAGGATCATTATAACGCCGGTAAGAACGGCCGCAGAACCGATGCCCGCGGCAACTATCCCGCCAAGCGGGAAATCGTCTCCGGTCTTTGGAATATTGTCTTTTTTACCGCTGCTTGAGCCGGAGCTGCCTTGAGATGAACTCTGCTTAGGAGTGGGCGAAGGTGTTGAGGTTGCTTTTGTCTCAGGCTCGTCCCCGTCATCGGAACTGTTGTCGGGGATCTGCGTCGGTGCGGCTGTAGGACGGGGTGTGGGCGAAGGAGTTGAGGTGGGATCGTCCTCATCCTCATCTTCCTCTTCTTCCTCCTCGTCGTCATCCTCTTCTTCGTCTTCAAATTCATCCGGATCGCTGAATACAAAACCGTAAACAGCATTGAAATCCGTAGCTGAATTAAAATCGAGCTTAACATAAAGGACATCATCGATATCGTACAGTTCAAGCGGATAAACCTGGCTTAAAGTACCGGTGGACAGCTTGTAGAAGGTACATGAATCGGAATATTCCTGGGCATCCGTAGGAAGCGGGAAATAGGATTCAACCTTAAGGCTCGTTATCACCTTCTCATCATCACCGGACCAGTCATATAATGAAGCTTTGAAGCAGCAGATAAAGTCCTCGTTGTATTCTATCCGGTTCTTGGAAAGAGCGGTCGTAAAGCTGTCATAAGCCGCATCCGAATCAAAGACCATCGAATAATCGTCAACATTGCTCACATTGCTGTTAAATTTCGAATATACGTCATCTCCGATCTCTGCAGGAACATCATCGGCATACAGATTGTATACATCCTCGTTAATGCTGATACTGGTTGCCGCTTTGGCATTTACTCTGCCTGTGCCAAAGGTCATGAGCAGCGCTCCTATAAGCATCACTGCCAAAAAACGTACCCGTCTGTTCATACTTAGCCTCCGATCTCATTTTTATCCGCAACCTTGCGTGCGACTATCACAAATCTTCCGTCTTCCACGGTATATTCGCAGGTACACAATGTCAGCAGATAATCACTTGCGTATGCCTCCGCATCGATCTCATACAGAGACATCTTTCTGATGGTATCGTAATAATCGTAAAATTCGCCGTCATAATCGGCTTCTATAAAATTATAGAACCTGAAGGTCTGCTCATCCTTAAAAGCGACTCTCGACCTGAATACCGCGATTATCTCATAAATCGCTTCTTCGTAGATCGTATCGAACCTGATATATTTATGCTGCTTGTAAAAATCCTTTGACTCATATTTCAGCAGGTCATGAAACATACTTCCGTTCTTCATGTTATGTCCGAAAATGATGAGGTTCGTACTCGGTTTTCCGATCATACATCTGCTGTCCATAAACGGAAGACCTTCTTTGGCCTCTTCACGGTAATAATTCCTGTGCAGATAATACTCTTCGTCATATATCGTCTGCATCACCGGATAATCAACCTTCAGACCGTCTATGGTCAGCCAGCCGACAACATCATTATTCAGTTCATAGAGCGTTTTATATTTTTTCAAAACCCTTCCTGCATTCTCCGTACCGGATGATCCGGAAGAGTTATTGGAAGTAACCGCCTTCCCCGATTCAAGATCGGTCGTCAGTTCAAGCTGTGATTCGCCCACCATCTCCTTGAGTGAAGAATGTAGGAGCGACTCCTTGTAAGACGAGACCGAATATGTTATCAGCAGGAAAATGCAGATCAGAAGGATCAATATGCTGAATACCGCAATCACCAGTAGGACTGAATTGCGATTGCTTTTTGACTGAGAACTCAAATCAGATAAACCTCCTATAAAACCTTATGGTTCAACAGCCTTATTCAGATTGAAGGACTCTGTGACATACTGTTTGGAAACATATGCTTCACCGCCGTTGTATTCAATACAGATCCATTCATCGGTGGATCTTTCGGGAACATAGGGTAATCTGTCTCCGGCATAAGCTTTTCCGAGAACATCTGTGTCGGTTCCCATTCCCTTGCGTATATTCAGTGTATCGCCGGTGACACGGACATACAGAGCATCTTTTGATCTTAATTTATCGATCGCATCCCGGTCAAACAGCAGATATTCATTGACAGAATAGCCTTCGTAATCCCCGGAACGTATTTTGGTCCATTCTTCGCCGCGTTCGATGATAACTCCGTAGGAATTGGGCGTGAACTTGGCTACGACGCCGTAATTCTGGCCGGGTCCGCTCCTTATGTTAAGTCTTGAATCGATATTGGTGATAACATAAGGGAATTTGGCGTATACAACAGGAGTCGGTGTTGCCGTTACAGGTGTCGGTGTTACAGGCACGGGTGTAGGTGTTGCGGGAACCGGGGTCGGTGTTGCGGGCGCCTGTGTGGGAGTCGCGGGTACCGGTGTTGATGTGGCGGATACGGTATCTGTGACTTTTGCTCCGTCAGGCTTAACTTCATCCTTCGAAGGCTCTGGAGACGAAACCGCCTGTACGGGCGTCGGATCCGCAGTAATCTGTGTTATCGCATCGGCAGAACCTTCGGAACTGCTCTTATTACCCTCAGTTTTGTCCTGTGCCGGCGAATTATCGCCGTTTTCATCCGTAACTTTGTGTATCGGTTCGATCCTTCCCGGAACATTCTCATTCTTCTGCAGGAACACCGTCCATCCTGCCAAAACCACCAAAAGAAAAACTACAGCAAATATCCTGTAATTCTTTCTGAACCATTTTTCCATCTGTTCAACCTCAGATCTCTATTTGGATAAAACCGGAGGGTTGAAATAACTCAGTCCGCTTCCCGGTTTATATGCATAAACATTCGCAGCATCGCTGTCGTAAAAGAAACAGAAGCCGCCGGCTATATTGATCCATTTGTGACTGCCCTCACGGACCAGTCCGGAAGCCTCTGCACGTGTATCATAAACATACAGTCCGTCGGCGTCGGTTCCGTCAACCTGATAATATATATATCGGCCGTCTTCGTTAATATTATATGCCGAAATCTTTTTATTTACAAGAGTTTTAGTTTCTGCAGGCGAGGATGAGCTCTGCAGCTTCAGCCTGTAATGATCGAGCGGGTCGATGTAGTATATCCCCTCGCTCCTGACTATCGCATTGTAATAATTGCCTTCAAATTCAACCCTGGACCCGCCGCTGTCGGGATTGAACGAGTGCAGGTTATGATCGTTCTTAAATCCGGTATAATATACCCTCCCGTCATAAACCGCGCACGTGATGACCTCGTCATCTATCACCTCGGCTTCGTCGGTTCCGTCTATGTATACCTTTTTGATCGAAATCTTGCCGTCCTTTACATAATTCTGATAAAAGATCTTATTGTCGTATAAAAGGACGGAGCCAACCGGTTTATTATACAGCATTGTTAGTCCCTTACCGTTCTTTTTGCACCTGAACACACCGTTGGCATAAAATGTAAATATCGATTCAGCGCCCTGCTCCTTCAGATTGTTCATTCTCGAATAAACAAGGTAATTCTTGTCCGCATTCAGATATCTCGGATAATCGTCATTGATCCGCTTAAATCCGGTCAGATCCGATTTCATCGAATACAGGGTTCCGTCATCAAGGTAATTGGAAAAATAGATCATGCCGTCGCTTTCACAAAAAAGCCCCATATTGTAAAGGTTTCCGGCAGTATTTCCGATCATACCCCGCGGACTGGTTATTATTCTTTTATTCAGATAATTGTATGTAAAACCGCCGGCTACGAGTAATGCAAAAACTATCACTACGATAATTCCGCCTGCGATACTCTTACGGGATCCTTTTTTGGCCATATGATCAACCCCCTTACATCAATTATACTAAATCCTGTTAATAATGCAAGCATTCAAAAAAGGGAGCTGTCGCAACAATCAACTGCGACGCTCCCCTTCAGGATCTTTACTCAACAGATATTACAAAATAGTATACAGGCTGTCCGCCTTCATGGATCTCAACATCGGTAAATTTGTGATTGGCGGTTATACGGTCGGCAATCTTCTGCGCTTCCTCCTCTGTAGTATCGGAACCGTAGTAAATACTTACGAGTTCGCTGTCCTCGTCAAGCATTGTTTCGATCAGTTCAACCGAGCATTCGATCATATCGGTTCCGACGCTCTGTATCGAATGATCGTCGATTCCCATATAATCGCCCTGTCTGATCTCTTTGCCGTCGATCTTCGTATCTCTTACGGAATAAGTTACCTGACCCGTCCTGACATTCTTCATTGCCTCACGCATCATGCTCTCATTCTCTTCTGCGCTCTTGCCTTCAACGAAACCGATGAGGGCTGCAATTCCCTGAGGAATGGTCTTGGATGCGATAACGATGATATTCTTGTCCTCCGTCATTGCTTTCGCCTGATCGGCAGCAAGGATGATGTTCTTATTGTTCGGAAGAATAAATATCGTTTCGGCATTGACTGCATCGATCGCATTCAGCATGTCTTCGGTGCTGGGATTCATTGTCTGACCGCCTTCGATCAGATAATCAACGCCGAGGCCCTTAAATATCTCATTGATACCTTCACCTATCGAAACAGAGATAAATCCGAATTTTTTACGTACCGTATTCTTTGGCTGTTCCTTAACGGCTTTATCTTCAGCCGCTTCCGATGCGGTATTGCCGCCCACGTTTGAAGTGCCTGCGGGGGTGGCTGCCGCTGCTGCCGCCTGCTCAAGACCAAGCTTCTCATTATGCTCTTCACGCATGTTATCGATCTTCATTTTGGTGAGCTGGCCGTAGGTAAGAGCCTTCTGGATCGCAAGACCCGGATCGTTCGTATGAACATGTATCTTAACAACCTCATCATCGGCAACGCATACTATCGAATCACCGATAGATTCAAGATAACTCTTAAGTTCATCTTCGTCTTTTCCGGTAAACTCTTTTTCAAGCAGGATGATAAATTCGGTACAGTATCCGAATTTAATATCCGATGTGGAAATATTCTCTGTATTGACAGGGCGCTTCCCGGATGTTTCGGCTGCGGGAGCATCGCTTGCGCCGCTTTCAAGATCAAGATCGATCTCCTTACCGCACATCGCGTCAAATCCGCCCTTCATGACCTCAACGAGGCCACGTCCGCCGGAATCCACAACACCGGCTTCTTTAAGGACCGGAAGCAGTTCAGGTGTATAATCAAGAACAACTTCCATATGTCTGATCACTTTTTCGATAAATA
>JAILIQ010000161.1 GCA_024695205.1 Lachnospiraceae bacterium | reverse complement strand
CAAGGGCTGTTGATATGGAATGTAAGGTCCTGATCCTTGACGAGCCGACATCATCACTGGATGAACAGGAGGTCGAGAAGCTGTTCGGCCTGATGCGTGACCTTAAGAAACGCGGCGTCGGTATCATTTTCGTAACACATTTCCTTGATCAGGTTTATGAAGTATGCGATAAGATAACGGTCTTAAGAGACGGCAGGCTTGTCGGTGAGTACGAGATAGCTTCGCTTCCGAGAGTTGCGCTTGTTGCCAAGATGCTCGGTAAGGATCTCGACGATCTGTCGGATATAAGGAGCACGAGCAAAACGTATAGCGGAAGCGATAAGGATACTCATGTATTTGAAGCGTTCGGGCTTCAGAGCGATGCCGGGATCAAGCCCTTCGATTTTTATATCGGAAAAGGCGAGGTCAACGGCTTTACCGGACTGCTCGGATCGGGCCGCAGTGAATGCGTAAGAGCAATATTCGGTGCGGATCGCGTTATAAACGGATTTGTCAAGAAAAAAGGTAAGGAGATCAAGATCAGCAAGCCTATAGATGCTATGAGAAACGGTATAGGCTATCTGCCCGAGGACAGAAAGGTGGACGGTATCATCGGCGATCTTTCGGTACGCGAGAACATCATACTCGCGCTGCAGGTCATGAAGGGTTTCTTTAAGCCGTTCTCAAAGGCGGAAGCCAACGCATTTGCCGACGAATATATCAAGCTGCTCGGCATCAAAACGGCATCTGCCGATACTCCGATAAAGTCCCTGTCGGGAGGCAACCAGCAGAAGGTCATACTGGCACGCTGGCTGCTGACCAATCCCGAATATCTGATACTTGACGAGCCGACCAGAGGTATCGATGTCGGGACCAAGATAGATATTCAGAAGCTTGTCTTAAAGCATGCGGCTGAAGGAATGAGCATCACATTCATTTCATCGGAGACCGATGAGATGTTAAGGACCTGCTCAAGACTGATAGTCATGCGCGACAGGAAGGTTGTCGGCGAGCTTAAAGGCGCAGAGCTGACACAGGGCAATATCATGAAAACTATCGCGGGAGGTGAAGCACAGTGAAGGATAATCTGAAACAGCTCATCATTCCTCTTGCGGCGATATTCATACTGGCTATATTCAATCTGATCGCGGACCCTGCGTTTTACAATATTTCGATGGATGTCAATTCGGCAGGCAACCCGGTACTTTCGGGCAACCTGATAACGATCCTTGATTACGGTTCGGAGCTTGCGATCCTGGCGCTTGGAATGACTCTTGTAACAGCGGCTTCCGGAGGACAGGATATTTCGGTGGGAGCTGCCATCGCAGTGGGCGGAAGCGTTATGCTGCGTGTTCTGGGTGGCGGAAATTCGCGTCCCGAGCAGATGCAGGCACCCGTTATCGTGGCATTCCTGATCGGATGTCTTGCGACAATGCTGCTGGGCGCATTTAACGGCGTTCTGGTTGCATATTTCAGGATACAGCCGATGATCGCAACACTGATACTGTTTACCGCAGGCCGTTCCATAGCGGCATGGATCAATCATAATGAACTTCCCATCATCAAGGAAGCTTCCTTCGGTGTTTACGGAGGCTTTATCCCGGGAGTTCCGGTACCGACTCCGCTTTTCATCGCGATCATATGTATGATCGTCATGGCGCTGCTGCTTAAATTTACGAATCTGGGGCTCTATACGCAGTCAGTAGGTATCAATGAGAGCTCTTCAAGACTTAACGGTCTGAATCCCGAACTGATCAAGCTTCTGAGCTTTGTGATCCTCGGAGTATGCGTAGCCGTTGCGGCACTTATAAAGGTCAGCCGTATACAGACGATCAACTATTCGGTCATCGCCAAGGATATAGAAATGGACGCCATTCTTGCGGTCGCACTCGGCGGAAACGCCCTGAGCGGCGGTAAATTCAATATGTGGGCATCCGTTCTCGGGGCATATACGATACAGTTCCTTACTACGACACTGTTCAAGCTCAAGGTGCCTTCGGACGCACTTCCGGCTTACAAGGCAGTTGTCGTTATCATTCTTGTCGTAATGAGCTCACCCGCAGTAAGGGAAAAGATGGCCGTTTTAAGGAAAAGATTCGTGAAGTCTCCGGGAAAGGAGGCTGCATGATATGGCAAAGGTAAAAGACTTTTTCAAAAAGCTCTGGAAAAACATAATGGGTCTGAGTGACACCAATCTTCTGATGCTCATTACGATCGTAGCCTTTGTGCTTATGTATGTGGGAGCCATCATCTTCCAGGGAAAAGGCTTTTTAAAGCCCCAGACGTTCTTTAATATCCTGAACGGTCAGGCGGCGCTGATCATCATGTCCTGCGGAATGAGCATTGTCATGATCGACGGCGGCATCGATATCTCGGTAGGCGGCGTTGCGGCCCTTGTATGTATGAGCTGTGCGGTTCATCTTGATTACAAGGGAGGAAACGTATTTACTGCGATCCTGATCGCTCTTGGCATCGGACTTGCCTTTGGTCTTGTACAGGGCTTCCTGGTGGCTTATCTGCGGATACAGCCCTTCATCGTAACTCTTGCGGGAATGTTCTTCGCTCGCGGTATGACAACGATCGTTCATAACGATCCTTTCAATGTCGCAAATGAAAGCTTTATTGCGCTCAAGGACAAGAGGATCAATGTTCCCGGGATGGGATCGGTCAACAAGCTCGGCAACTATGTTCCTGCATATGTGGAGATCGGTGTTATCGTAGCGCTGATAGTTTTGGTGGTAATGTTCTTCCTGCTTCACAAGACAAGGCTTGGCCGTTCGTTTTATGCTGTCGGCGGCAATGAGCAGAGCGCTCTGATGCTTGGTATAAATGTCAGAAGGTCAAGATTCCTCGCACATCTTATCTGCGGTATCCTTGCGGGGATCGCCGGATTTGTGTATTTCCTTCATGTAGGTTCGGGAGCGCCCACACACGCCGGCGGAGCCGAGATGAACGCGATCGCATCCTCCATCATAGGAGGTACGATGCTTACAGGCGGTGTAGGAAATGTTATCGGAACCTTCTTCGGAGTATTGACACTGAGCACGATTCAGAATATAGTAGCATCAGCGGGACTCGGAGACGCATGGTGGACCGGTATCACCATTGCTGCCATGCTGTGCCTGTTCCTGGTAATACAGAGCGTCGTTATCTCAGCAAGGAAAAAAGGATTACAGAACAAATGAGGATTTTTAAGAAAGCGGCGGTATTGTTAATGACCGCCGCTCTTTTTATTATGTTGAGCTCCTGTGCGCAGGAGATTGTACAGACAGGGGAGGATGAAGCCAGAGGACTCCCCGTTGTCGGGTTTTCCCAGCTTGGCGCGGAATCCGACTGGAGGAGCGCCAATACACTGTCCATGAAGGAGAATATTTCCGAGGAAAACGGTTATACTCTCATATTTGACGACGGGCAGCAGAAGCAGAACAACCAGATCATGGCGATCAGGAAATTTATCCAGCAGGAAGTCGATTATATCGTTCTTGCTCCGGTCACCGAAGAGGGCTGGGATACGGTTCTTGAAGAAGCCAAAGAAGCCGGTATCCCGGTTATCATCGTTGACAGAATGGTAAATGTAAATGATGAAAACCTTTTTACGGCCTGGGTCGGATCTGATTTTGAACTTGAAGCGGAAAAGCTGACCGCATGGATGAATGAATTCTTTACGGTTTCCGGGATCGACAAAAGCAATATCAATATTGTAAATATCCAGGGAAATATCGGTGCTTCGGCCCAGATCGGCCGTACGACGGGCCTGCGCAATGCCTGCGCCCAGTACGGATGGAACCTTCTCGATGAGGTCTCGGGTGAATTTACCCAGGCCAAAGGCCGTGAAGTCATGGAGATGTTTCTGAAAAAATACGATAACATAAATATTGTATACTGTGAAAACGACAACGAAGCCATCGGGGCGATAGAAGCGATCGAAAGCGCCGGGAAAGAAGTTGGGACCGATATCATGAACGGCCAGATCATGGTTGTTTCATTTGACGGTGTCGGAAAGACCGCGCTTGAGCTGGCCAAGCAG
This sequence comes from Lachnospiraceae bacterium, assembly GCA_024695205.1. Lineage (GTDB taxonomy): Bacteria > Bacillota > Clostridia > Lachnospirales > Lachnospiraceae > RUG11977. Next base: position 7,670 of record JAILIQ010000161.1, on the reverse strand, counting down.
GGAAAGATAAGCTGTATCGCGGAATGCAATCCGATGCACGGGCCGCGTGTCAAGGCGATAATAGATGCGCTTGAACTTGGGCTTAACCCTGAGAAGCTCGAATATGTGCCCGAAGAACTGTTCAGTGCCGATAAGACCGTCAGCAGCTATATTCTGGACGGAAAGGTATATAAGGTTACCGAACTCGAATAGAAATTTCTGTGTAATATTACTAAAAACGTTTTTATCGTGTTGCAAAAGAACCGTGGCCTTTGTATAATATGGAATCATGTTCGGGGTCACGGTATTTTTATGTCCAAGGCCCGTAAAGGCCGCTCTTGGGCGGATCTATTACAATTATCAGGAGTGTTTTTAAGATGAAGATCACAAAAAAACAGGCGATCATTGCATCGGTAATCGCCGCTCTGGTGCTCATAGGCGTTATTATTTTTGCTATTAATAAAAACGTTTTTACACGCAAAAATACTGACGTTCCGGCAGTTGGGACCGAAGCGGGAAGCATAACCGGGAATGAATCGGGAAGTGCTGCGGGAAACATTGCCGGGAGCGAAACGGGCAGTGCTGAGGGAAGCATAGCCGGAAGCGAAACAGGCAGTGCTGCGGGAAACATTGCCGGAAGCGAAACTGGTAATGCTGACGGAAACAAAACAGAAAATGAAACCGCGAACGCAGCGGGCGGTGCTGCACAGACAGAAGAGGAAGCAGCAGGCGATCGGGCAGATGCTCCCGACAAAAGCATTTACATGGATGCCTCCAAGTCCGTAGACGAGCGCATCGAGGCACTTTTAAGCCAGATGACGTTACAGGAAAAGGCGGCCCAGATGGTTCAGCCCGAACAGGCAGGGATCAGCCTTGCCCAGATCAGGCAATACAATGTGGGTTCAGTTCTCTCGGGCGGCGGATCCGCTCCGGCAGCCGGCAATAATGCATCTGACTGGAATAAGCATATCACAGCCATCAAGGAAGCATCAGCGGCATCGAGGCTTGGAATACCGGTGCTTTACGGTGTTGATGCGGTGCACGGCAATAATAACGTCAGTTCTGCCGTTGTATTTCCGCATAATATCGGTTTGGGCGCCGCAGATGATGAGGAGCTCATGATAAGGATCGGACAGGTGACCGCTTCCGAGGTAAGGGCGATCGCGGCACAGTGGACATTTGCACCCTGCGTGGGCAATGCGCGAAACGAACTCTGGGGCAGGACCTACGAATGCTTCAGCGAAGAGACCGATACCATAAGCAGGCTTTCGGTCGCGCTGCTTAAGGGACTTCAGGGAGAACCGACCGCCACAGGATATCTTGATCCTGCCCATGTCCTTGCTACCGCAAAGCATTATATCGGCGAGGGCTACACCGAAAACGGAACCAATCAGGGCGATGTCGTGATGGACCCCGATGAATGGGAAGAACTTTTAAGGACCGAACTTCTCAAGCCTTACAAAGCTCTTGTTGATTCGGGAGTGATGACTCTGATGCCTTCCTACAGCTCGGTGAACGGTCTTAAATGTCATGAAAATGCATATTTGTTAAATGATATACTTAAAGGCGAACTCGGGTTTACCGGACTTGTGGTTTCGGACTACAACGGGATCGAGCAGATCAGGGGAAGAAATCTAAAAGAACAGGTGATCACTTCGGTCAATGCGGGCATAGACCTTCTTATGGAGCCCTTTAACTGGGAAAGCTGCATTAACTTTATCACGGAAGCGGTCAGTGAAGGCAGCATCACCGAAGAAAGGCTCGATGATGCTGTAAGAAGGATATTAAGGGTGAAATTCATTGCCGGTCTTTTTGATGAGGAAAGCGGCAGTGAAGCGGAGAAGAGCGCGGTTGATGCCTTCGGTTCGGATGAGCACAGGGAAGTTGCAAGACGCGCAGTAAGAGAATCCGTTACGCTTCTTACAAACAGCAGGGTCGGAAATACGACCGCAATGGAGCTGCTGCAGAACGCCAAAAGCGTAACTTTAGCCGGACCCAAGGCAGATGATATCGGAGCCCAGTGCGGAGGATGGACTATTTCGTGGCAGGGCTCGAACGGACAGATCACAAAAGGAACAACACTGCTTAAAGCCCTCGAAAATACCGGGATTGAAGTAAATTACGATCCCCTTGGTGAAAATATCGCAAAGAACGTTTCCGATGCATATGTGATCGTGACAGGCGAAGATCCGTATGCCGAAACCAGCGGCGACAGATCGGCTTCATCACTTAATGTTTCTGCTTCCGACAGGGCGCTTCTCGATATGCTGGGTGAAGATATCGCGCAAATAAGGGCGCAGGGAAAACCTGTGATACTGGTGCTTTATTCCGGAAGACCGATCAACATAGCATCCTATGTGGATATGTTTGATGCAGTTGTCGAAGCATGGCTTCCCGGTACGGAAGGAGACGGCCTGGCGGACGTTCTTGTGGGAGAATACGATTTTACGGGTACTACCACATTTACATGGCCCTGGTACGCTTCACAGATCGGAAGCAAGTTCAGCGACGATTCGGTTGTGCTTTTCAGACGCGGTACGGGGCTCAGAAGAGACGGTTCTTCGATAAAGGCCGGGGGTACTGCGGTCATAGGTACAAAACCCGAGATCGACGAGGAAGAGCTGGCAAAATCGGGGCTTATCGATCTTGGATCAACAGGTTATGTGCTTGAAGCGGAAAACTATAACAATGATTCATATCTTGTGACGACCAATGTTGCAAACAACTATACCTTTGTGGACGGCTGGCAGGGACAGTGGGCCAATACCAAGTGGAATGTCTGGATCCCGGAAAGCGGAGCTTATACGCTTCATTTCCACATTGCTGCCGCAAAGGATTCAAAGACGGTTGCGATCTACTACGCCGAGGGATCAATCACGGATGACGGTGCGGCCAACAAAACGACGGTTCCTATGAAAAAGACAGCCGATCTTAACACGTATGAAGATTTTACGCTTGATGTAACGCTGAACAAGGGACCCTATGAGTTCAAGTTTATGAACAGCGTTGCAAACGGGTGTGATTTCAGGCTCGACAGGATTGAATTTGAGTTAAGACAGTAAGTTAACGTAAGTTTAGACGGTTTATCCGGTTGCGCAACTTGCGCAACAAAATGATGTCAAATATTGTTAATTGCGCAGCGTATTTAGGTACGTTGCGCAATTTTTTATATCCGTTTGTACAAATTGCTTAAATTTCGGCTGGTTAAAAAAGTTAAAAATATATATTGACAACAAAAACATTTCATGATATTTTATGGGTAGTGGCGCAAACGATTGCGCACGTTGTTCAAAATATTAATTTATTTACGAACGGAGGAGAGATTTTATGAAAAATGCTAAGAAGGTTTTAGCAATCCTGCTGGCACTTGTCATGGTTCTTTCAATGGCAGCTTGTTCAAAGAAGAACGATGATCCAAGCAAGAGCAACGATCCCGCTGTGAGCAACCAGGGCGGTGATTCGAACAGCAATTCGAACAGCAATTCAAACAGCAACCAGGGTGGAAGCACAGGCAACGGCGGTGCCGCAGCCGGAACCACCTATGAGTATGACATTAAGGTATGGGTTCCCGAGAAGGACGCAGACGCAGGTCTTACCGCATCCATGATCGATGAATTCAACAAGACCAACACAGACGGTATCAAGCTTAACGCAACGATCGAGTCTGTATCCGAGGCAGATGCCGCAACACAGATGATCACTGACGTTGAGGCGGGTGCCGACATGTTCAACTTCGCACAGGATCAGCTTTCACGTCTGATCATGGCCGGCGCTGTTACACAGCTCGGTGAGAAGGCAGCTCAGTTTGTAAGGGATAATAACGTAGAGAGCGGTATTGAGGCAGTTGCTGCCGGTGATGCCCTGTACGGATATCCTATCACCGTAGATAACGGATATTATCTTTTCTACGATAAGAGCGTTGTATCGGATGAGGATGCCAAGACTGTAGAAGGCATACTTGCTGCATGTGAGAAGGCCGGCAGAACATTTGCCGCTCCTATCGGTGCTAACGGCTGGTATCTTGCAGGCTGGTTCTTCGGAACAGGCTGTGACAGTACCTGGGTAACCAATGATGACGGCGACTTCATTTCCATTAACGATACATTCAATTCAGACAAGGGTCTTATAGCAGCCAAGGGTCTTTACAAGATCCTCTCCAACAAGTGGTGGGTTGATTCGGATCAGGCATCCGAGTTCCAGGCAGCCATCCCCTGCTGTGCATTCGTTTCGGGTCCCTGGAACAACACAACCATTCATGACATTCTCGGTGACAACATGGGCGCAGCCAAGATGCCTACCTACAGCGTAGACGGCAAGAGCTACCAGATCGGTTCCTTCTCCGGTTCCAAGATCATCGGTGTAAAGCCTCAGGTTGATCCCGCAAAGGCAGCATGCCTTGCAAAGCTTGCTCAGTATCTCTCGGGCGAAGAGTGCCAGAAGAAGAGATTTGAAGTACTTGAGTGGGGTCCTTCAAACAAGAACCTTGCTACATCTGATGCAGTCCTTGCCAATCCCGGACTTGCAGCTCTTGCAGCTCAGGCTCCTTTTGCAAAGCCTCAGGGCAATGTACACGGTTCATGGTGGGATATCTCCAAGGCCATCGGCCAGGGTATCAAGGAATCCGACGGATCTGACACAGCACTTAAGGCAATCCTTCAGAAATACTATGATGACTGCAATGCAGTATTTAACATGACCTCCGATGAGAAGGAAGCCTTCTCTGTTATCGGAGCTCTGTGCGGAACCAACTGGGATACAGATCTTCCTATGACCAGAACAGCTGAGAGCGGCCCCGCTACATACTATTCGGAAGCACTCGAGCTTAAGGCCGGCGATCAGTTCAAGGTTCGTCAGGGTGCAAGCTGGGACGTTAACTTCGGGCAGGAAGGCAAGCGCGACGGCGAGAACATGGCAGTTGACGAGGATGGTTACTACTTCGTTAAGCTTGTTGTAAACGATGATCTTACAGAGGGTATCATTACTCTTGAGAAGACCAGCTTCCATGCATGGTCGGTTATCGGTGCCGTATTCGGAACCAACTGGGATGCCGATTTCGAAATGGATATCCAGAACGACGGTAAGACCTATAAGTATGCAGGTGCAGCACTTAAGGCCAATGATGAGTTCAAGGTACGTCAGGGCCATAACTGGGATAACAACTACGGTGCAGGCGGAGTTGCAGGCGGCGAAAACTTCAAGGTTGAAGCTGACGGAACATACACGATCGTATTTGACTCAGAGACAGGCATGATCACTCTTGAGCAGTAATATAACCAGTATTTTCAGGAAAACTTAAAGTCCTCAGGGGTTGGGACCGGAAAGTCCGGCCCCGACCCCTGATTTTTTGCGCTATAAATGAATTAATTTTTATCTGCCGCGAAGCGGTTAGAAAGGATTACTTATTATGGGTACAGGCAAAAACGACAGAATGATCGACACGGGAGATCTGTTTTTGGAAAAAGCCGGATTTTTTAAGTCATTTATAAAGGGTGATATCTGGACAAAGCTGTCTGCCATTGTTTTCGGACTCGGATGCTTCGTCCGTCAGCAGATTGCCAGAGGAATCGTATTACTTTCTTTTGAGGGACTGTTTATCTGGTATATGATCAACAAAGGATCATATTGGATATCCATGCTTCCTTCTCTCGGAAAAGAAGGACCCACCAAGGAATATAACGAATTTTTCGATACATATGTCTATACTTATCATGACAACTCGTTCCAGATACTGTTGTACGGAACATTATCGATCTTCCTTATCATTGCCTTCATAATGACACTGACCTTCAGTGTGAAAATGAGCTATGATGCACAGATCAAGCTGGAGCGCGGAAAGAAGATCAATTATTTCAAGGATGATATCAAGTCACTGGTTGACGAATCCTTCTACAAGACACTGCTCACACTTCCTGTGATCGGTATAACACTGTTTACGCTGTTGCCGAATGTGTTCATGATCCTTATCGCATTTACGAACTATGACGGCTCGCATGACGGTTATATCACGAATCTGTTCCACTGGGTCGGTCTTGAGAACTTCAGGACAATGTTCTCGGCACAGGGCGGTTCAGGTTCCTATTTCAGAGTCTTTCTCGGAGTCCTCGGATGGACTCTTGTATGGGCGTTCTTCGCCACCTTCAGTAACTATATCCTTGGTATCCTTGTGGCCATGATGATCAATAAAAAGGGTATAAAGCTAAAGAAGATGTGGCGTACGATCCTGGTAATGACGATCGCGATCCCGCAGTTCATCTCACTTTTGTATGTTTCGAAAATGTTTGCCAAGTCGGGTATCATCAACAACCTGCTGGTAAATGTCCTGCATATCCTTGACCAGCCGTATGATTTCTGGGGTACGCCGCTTTCGGCAAGGATACTGGTCATCGTGCTCAATATCTGGATCGGAATCCCGTATCTTGTACTGATCGCGACCGGTATTCTGATGAATATCCCGCAGGATCTATATGAAGCATCAAGGATCGACGGTGCCAATCCCGTCCAGCAGTTCAGATATATCACAATGCCCTACATGCTCTTTGTTACGGCACCTTATCTGCTGACAAGCTTTACGGGAAATATGAACAACTTCAATGTAATTTACCTTTTGACCGGAGGCGGTCCTGTCAATGTCAATGCTTCCTCGGCAGCCGGTGCGGTAGGACATACCGACCTTCTGATCACCTGGGTGTTCAAGATCGCCCAGGGAACGGATTCACTGTATTATATGGCTTCCGTAATAGGTTTGGCAATCTTCGTCATAGTTTCTATCATTACTCTATCAATTTACAACAGACTGGGTTCCAACAGGAATGAGGGGGATATGGCATGATGAATACACAGGATAATAATACACTTGAGAAAAAAGAGAAAAAAAAGCTTGGCATGAAGGCCAAAGAGCGTATTTCCAATACTGTCATCTACGTGATCCTGGTTCTTATCAGCATCATCTGGCTGGCACCTTTCGTATGTATCGTGCTTCAGTCGTTCAGAGTTGAAGGAACCTGGCAGGTAGGGTATATAATTCCCGAAAAATGGGGACTTGACAATTACAAAAACCTTTTCAGCAGCGATTTCGTTACATGGTATAAGAATACGCTGATAATTTCGGTAGTTGTTGCGGTGATCAACCCGCTTATGGTCCTGAGCATGAGTTACACACTCTCAAGATTCCGCTTTAAGATGCGTAAGCCTCTGATGCAGTTCATGCTCGTACTCGGACTCTTCCCCGGAATCCTCGGAATGATCATACTGTACAGAGTACTGAAGGATCTCGGACTTACCCAGGAGCATGCGGTTCCGGGACTCATCCTTGTATACTGTGCTTCGGCAGGTATGGGCTATTTTATCACGAAGGGCTTTTTTGATACCATACCGATGTCTCTTGACGAATCCGCCAAGATCGACGGCGCCAACAGACTTCAGATATTCATAAAGATCATTATGCCGCTTGCCAAGCCAATAGTAATATATACGATCCTTACCGCTTTCCTCGGCCCCTGGGGAGATTTCATGTTTGCAAAATATATAGCATTCGGTACTTCAAGCGGCATGAACGTTGCTGTCGGCCTGCAGTCGTGGATGACACCCGACCAGATAGACTTAAAGTACACAATGTTCTGCGCGGGCGGTGTGCTTGTAGCGATCCCCGTTACATTACTGTTCCTGTTCCTGCAGAAATATTATGTTGAAGG
>JAILIQ010000117.1 GCA_024695205.1 Lachnospiraceae bacterium | reverse complement strand
CGAAGCTCCTCTGCCCCGATCATCACCGGCTGCGTGAGCAGTAATGCAAACGCAAGCATCATAGCAAAGATCGGATTCATTCTCTTTTTCATATGCGCGTATTCCTTTCTATGATTGTATGAAGTGAAAAACGGCTTAATCTTTTTTATTTTACTATCATTAAGACCATATTGCAATCTGGCGCAGAGCATATCTTCAGCGATACTTTCAGTCGCCAGCCGGCATAAACTCCAGAATATCGTTCTCATCGGAACCCGCTGTCTCGCCGGAGATAAGATCCGAAATAGCCCGGGCGGTCGATGCATACTGTTTCAGCATCATATCATGCTCCGCCTGGACCGCGTCCCCGTCGCCCGCGTTTGCCGCTGCCTCTAACCTTGCGGCCTGCTCAGAAAGCGCCGAAGCACCGATCCGTCGGGATGTGCTTTTGACCGCATGGGCGCAGACAGCGTATCGTAGATCGCGTTATATTCGTCGCTTCCGACAATATCCTGATTGATATGACTCAGGAAATTACCATTAACAGAACCGGCCGCGCAATTGGCGATATCGAGCATGCGCTGCTCAATGGCCTTGCGGATACCCATTCTTGCTCTCGTAACGGAACCGTGCAGAAGAGAATACTGGAGATCAGCAGAATACAATCTACCATCAATATGATCTTGGTCGAAAGACTGTTTTTCGATTTCACGAAGCCACCCCCCAAGCAGTTATCCGAGCCTGTATCTGTTCAGAACCCTTTGGTTTCTGAACAGATACGCGACCCGTCATTTCAAATTTTGCTTCGCAAAAGGACGGGTCGCATCGCAAAACCTGCGTTTTGGTACGCCCTCAGCAGCAAGTGCTTCGGGCTGCTTTGATCAGTTATCCGAGCCTTGCTTTCTCCACATGGGAAAGTGCCTGCAGCTTCTGAAGGATCTCTAACGGATCGGCGGATTTGATCGTATACACTTCCAGCTCTAAGAGCCAATGGCCGTCATCCTCGCAGCAGGAAATACGATTGCCCGTATTGACATATCCTTCTGTTTTCAAAAATTCTGTGATCTCATAGGAAGTGCCGCCCGGCAGCATGGTAAGCTTCAGCTTCATGCTGGTGATCCTTATCGTGGAATCAAAATATTTGCGGAAGAAGACCTGTATCCCGATCATCAGAAGACCTGCCAGGGCAGCAACAAAAAACATGCCCGCCCCGAAGGCAAGACCGACGGCGGAAGTGGCCCATATGCCGGCGGCGGTGGCCATACCCTGGATCATATTATGACGGACGAAAATAATACCGGCGCCTAAGAAGCCAATGCCGGAAACAACCTGGGCAGCCAGTCTGGCAGGATCCCCGGGATTAGTATCCGAGAAGCCGTATTTGGAGATCAGCATAAACACAGCTGAACTCAGGGCAACGATCGCATGTGTCCGGATGCCGGCCTCCTTGGATTGACTGTGCCTCTCGTAACCGATCAGAGCGCCGACTATTGCCGCGCAGACAAGGCGCAGCACCCATTCTCCTTCTGTTTTGATCATATATGAATCCTCATTTAAAGCCGGTCTTTACTCCTGTATCAATCAATTTAAAGATATCACAGTTGCGGTCGAAAAGGAAGCAGAATTGCGGCAGAACGGCAGAACAAACAGTAGAGCAGGATTGACGGAAAGCCGCTTGACGAACAGGGCTTCATGTGTTAAGATATCAGACGTTGAACAGGTACGTGTAGCTCAGCTGGATAGAGCGTCTGGCTACGGACCAGAAGGTCGGGGGTTCGAATCCTCTCACGTACGCTTTCGTGAAACCGCCTGGATACTGGATTCCAGGCGGTTTTTCTTTCTCCCGTTTCTGACGCAAATTCATATTTGACGCAAATTTGACGCAAATTTTTTCATTTTTCCGTTTTGACGCAAATCAGATTTGCTTCATGGATCTTTCATAGATAAAACCGGCAACGCAAATAAAAAATGCCAGGACATGCCCGGCACAAGGATTGATATAGCTTTTATTCCTTTTTATAAGCTCCAGTGACTACGCTTGCGGCCTTGCTTGACGGATCCTTGAAAAGATGGCCGTAGATTTCCTCCGTGACGCTCGGGGAGGAATGCCCCAGCGTTTTGGCCAGCTCAAGGTCTGACAGCTCATTCGACTGTATCAGCACGGAGGCGTATGAATGCCTCAACGCATGGGGGTTTAAGTGCGGGAGGGCATATTTCTTTGAAAACTCGCTGAAATAGTGCGTGAGGCTCGTAGGGTTCATAGGGAAAATCTCCGGTAGCTTTTCTGTCTGAAAAAACAAGAAATCATTTCTGTCCCATGTACTTTCATCAATGCACAGTTTCTTAACGTAGTCATCGTAATATCGCTTCAGGAGCTCCATCGTTGACTTCGGCAGAACTATCATTCTTTCCCCCGCCTTGCTTTTGGGGCTGGATAACTGTATGCCGTATTCGCCGGTATACACCACTTCGAGATCGATAAATATGCAGCTTTGGTCAAAACAAACTCTGTTCCATTTCAGCCCGACGATTTCCCCTCTTCTGCAGCCACTCATAACATACAGCTCCACCCAGAGCCTATGCTTCGTGTCAAGCATCTCGGATGCCTTAAGGATTTTCCCTTTCTTCTGCCATTTCTGCATCACCGTGCTTTTACCTGGCCGCCGGCTTTATAGAGGCGTCAGACTATGGTATGCTATCTGATACTATACAAATAGTCGTTGACATTGTGAAAATAATTCAGTATTATGATATCAGAAAACGAAGCCATTAGTGCTCTAACACCAATGGCTCCGCCGGAGCTACCGAGTGACGGTTAGCCCTAGTTAAATAATCGTTTTTATAACCGCTTACCTTACCGGGGACAGGCGGTTATTTTTTGTTTATGTCCTTACCAAGCATGTAGCCTATGGTAAAACAGGTAAAACACAAGCCTATAACGGCTATCATGTCCATAAGCATGCCCTCCTTGTCGCCTATTTCCGAAAGATCCGGGCAGGTGATCCCGAAGAACCACTTCGGCATCGCAAGAAGAGCTAACCGCCACCGTTTCGGTAGAATCCTTAAATATTATTCTAGCATATGTCTGAACCTTGGGCAAATATCAAAACAGGTAAAAAAGTATTTGAAAAAGTATCCGATAAAAAAGATGAAATAGAATGCCAATACTATCGTCTGACCCATCTGTAAAGCTGGCGGCAAGGTGAAAGCACGATGACGCAGAAATTTCATGCTTTTCTGACGGTACATTCACCGTCAGGGCGTCCGGAATCAATAAAAACAGTCTTGACGGGTTAGTAATTGCTAACTATAATGATGATGGTTAGAAACTGCTAACCATTTTTGTATAGTGGGCTTCAGCACGGCTCTGATCGCGCCGGGCCTTAAGCGCATGACTTCTCTTAACCCGAAGGGATAGAAAACAATGTTATCAAACGTAATAATCATCGCAGTAGTTCTCCTTATCATTTCATTTTCCATAAAAGGCACGATCGCTCATTTTAAAGGTGAGGGATCGTGCTGCGGAGGGGGATCGAAAGATATACTGGTTAAGCCCGCGAAGCTTAAACATATTTCATCGGTCCTGGTGATCAGGATAGACGGAATGCATTGCGGACACTGCTATGCCAGGGTTCATAATGTTTTGAACCTGATCGAAGGAGTGAATGCAAAGGTAAATGGCCGCAGGGGTGAGGCGATAGTAAAGCTTGAGAAAAATATGGATCATAAAATATTAGAGCAGGCTGTATCCGATCTGGGATATAAGGTGCTGTCAATAGCTGAAAAACAGTAAGGAACTGTCAAAAAATAACTTGTGCACCTTTGCTTGTCTGCTTCTTCGATAACCGCGTCAGAAAGCCTCGTCGATGCCCGCATCGACTACGTTTTCTTCCTTGTTCTCGAAAGAAGCATCCTGCGCAAATGTTCACGT
>JAILIQ010000097.1 GCA_024695205.1 Lachnospiraceae bacterium | reverse complement strand
CTTGCGCTTCGTATAGCGGCACCCATACCCAAAGTCGACGGTTTTGAACGATATCTGTTTGTCGGACCGCACCCGGACGATATTGAGATCGGGGCGGGAGCGACTGTCGCGGCTCTTGCCGCAAAAGGCAAAAAGATATGTTTTCTGATCTGCACGGACGGACGATACGGTACCAATAACGCTCCTGAAGGCATCACCGAAGAAGAACTCATTGACACGCGCAGGGAAGAGTCATTGCGCTCTGCCGCTGCCCTCGGTGTGACCGATGTACGTTTTCTCGATCTTACAGACGGCGGATTCTATTCAAAAGATAAGCTTATCAGGGGGATCGCATCCGTAATGGCATCGTTTAAGCCCGATATCGTATTTGCTCCGGACCCCTCACCCATCTCCGAATGCCATATCGATCATCTGAATGTGGGAAAAGCGGTCCGCACGTTGGCTGTCAATGCGCCCAACAAAGGCATAATGAAAGCTCTCGGCGCAGCTCCCTGCAATCTTAAGGCTGTCGCCTTCTATATGACGGCACATCCGAACGCCTACATGAAGACAGGCGGCTTTCTTAAAAAACAGCTTGATGCGGTCTTTGGCAATCATTTGAGCCAGTATCCCGAAGGCTGTGCCGACCGGTCTGCGATCATGCTCTACCTGAAACTGCGTGCTTATGAATCCGGTCTTCGTTCCTTAAGCCGGACAGCGGAGGGATTCCGCATTCTCGGGACCATCCATATGCACTGTCTGCCGGAAGCAGGCAGGTAGGCATATCATTTTTTCTCGTGTTCGAGACGCCACCTGATGGTCCTTCTTAAGTAATCCACATACTCCTGGTTCTTGCACATGCCCTTGCCTTCGACATCCGAAAGCTTGGCTACATCCTGCCCGTTGCACAGGGTCGTCTTCATAACGATGTTGAGCGGAGGGACTTCGGTATCATTTGCGATATACGTACCGATACCGAATGCAACCTTGGCCCTGCCGTTAAAGCGCCTGAAGATCGCATCTGCCTTTTCAAAATTAAGGCTGTCCGAGAACAGGAGCGTCTTCGTTGTGGGGTCAAGACCCAGCTTCAGATAATGGTCGATCATCTTCTCTCCCCACTCGATGGGGTCTCCCGAATCATGCCTTACACCGCTGAAAAGCGTTGCCTTGGCAAGATCGAAGTCACGCAGGAAGCAGTCTGTCGTTATCGTATCGGTAAGCGCGATTCCGTTGAGGACTCCGTATTCCCTGATCCACGCTTCAAGAGCGTAGTGGTTGGAATATGCGGGATTATGCTTGTGATCGCCCTGTCCCACACTCATGATCCACTCGTGTGCCATGGTACCTACCGGTGTCACGCCGAACTTCTTGGCCAGATATACGTTCGAAGTACCTATGAACCTGCTCTCACAGCCGGGCAGATCATTCAGATGCGCGAATTTTCCGACGGCGAGCTCCTGTGCCTCCACAGAGAGCCTGCGTCTTAAGCCGAATTCTGAAAATGTTCCGAGATGATACCTGTTGCTCCTCACATCCTCGAATTTGCGTTCAAGCCGTTCCTTAAAGCTTTCGATCAGCTTGTCGTAATCATAGGCCATCCTGAAATATACTTCATTTACTATAGCAAGAGTCGGGATCTCGTACATCGAGGTATTAAGCCAGGTGCCTCTTGCCTCGATAGAAAGTCCGCACTCATCATCTTCAGTTATCTCAAAATCCTCATACCTGGGCTGCCAGATCCTCAGGAAATTGACATATGAGCCCTTTATCCACTTTATCCTGTCAAGATACTGCAGTTCATCCTCGGTAAATCTGAGCTTGCAGTATGCCCTGATCTGTTCCCTGATCTCTTCCACCATTTCGTGGGTGAACTTAACATCATCGTTCCTGCATTTAAAAGTCCAGGTTGTCATATATGCGGGATACTGGTGCAGTATTCCCTGTCCCATGCTGAATTTGTACATGTCCGTCTCAAGAAGACTGCTGATAATAGGTTTCAGAATCATATCGGTTCATCCTTTCGTAAATAAATCGCATCCTGCGGCAGTCTTACCGCATCTGATATCTGCCTTACAGGATTATGATATAACATTATACGGAATATGGCAAATAATAAAATATTTTTGCATAAATCTTCTTTCATCGTCTCATGCCGGCTCTACACTCCGTAGGCCCTTATCAGAAGGTTTATGCGCTCAATCTCCTTCGGGATATCGAGATGCCTCGGGCAGTCCTTCATGCATACGCGGTCAATACAGCTTCTGCAGTGCTCATAGGTGTTGGCAAAATCCATCTTCAGTTTATTTATCGCCCAGAATTCCTTTCCGAGATGATAATAATTGAACTGCCTGAAGCTTGTATGTATCTCGTGGCCGTACGGACATACGCATTTCTCGCACCGGTCGCAGCAGAGCGGTTCAAATGATCTTCCAAGCCTTTCGGTCACTTCTTCGAACGAAAATTCAAGCGGCGGGTATTCCCGGGCAAATGCAACGTCAGCCTGTTCAAATGTTCCGACCCCTAAAAGAGCGCAGGAAAACGGATAACCGAGTATCCCGCCGATCAGCTCGGCCGGCAGGAACGGCCCGATCAGCAGCCCCGCCGCATATACCTTATTCAGGATAAATCCCTTGTTCCTGAAAACCTCCTCGTCCCTTATCCTGTCAAGCATCCCTCTTTCAAGGATATTGCCGCTTCCCTGGAGTATATCCACTCTCGGATCCAGAGCTGCCCTGTACAACACGCTGTAATAATGAGATGCGATCCCGGTAAAGCCTATCCTGCCCTCACGCTTAAGATCATACAGGGCTTCGAGAGCGCCGCTTTTGCCAAATACTTCATCGGCGTTGCTTTCATCAACCTGGTGCACAAAATAGATATCCGGTCTTGTCCCGAGATTTTCGATCGACCTGATCACCTCTCTGTAAATATCACCTCCGCCGTAAAACCTTGCCTTATCGGAAATGATAACGGTATTTCTGTCAACGGTCTTTACGAACTCCCCAAGCTTGGCCTCGGCATCCCCGTATTCCTCGGGAATGGCGGTATCATAGAAATTGCACCCGTGATCGTAGGCTTTTTTCATGACAGCCACGGCAGTCTCCGTATCCGGACTGTAATATTTCGGCAATACCGGAACATGCCCGCTCAGGATCGGAATCGTCCCAAAGCCCAGCTCCGACACCCTGAGTCCTGTTTTTCCAAGCTCTCTGTATCTCATCTTATGTCATCCTCAAATGGTTTTGCGTGTCTTATCTTATTTCGTCTTCAAAGATTTTAAATGTCTCATCTTATGTCGTTTTCAAAGGTTTTGAATGTCTTATCTTATTTCGTCTTAAACGGTTTTAAGTGTCTCAACTTCTGTCATCTTCAAGCGTTTGCCGTATCTCATTTTACGGGCCGGATTCCCTATGCTTACCAACAGGCGCGTGCTCATTCGTATGTATATATATGCACACGGTCGCAGAATGCAAACGCATCCGGGGCTATATGTGTACCGGCACAGACATGTACTTCCTCAAGCCCGTCACAGAAGGCAAACGCTTCCGCTCCAATTTCCCTGACCGATCGGGGGACCGTTATCCGCTGCAGTGATTTACAGCGGAAAAAGGCTCTTTCCGGTATTGTCTCAAGCCGCTCCGACAGTTTGATCTCCCTTAAGCTGACGCAGTGTTCGAAGCATCTGTTCCCCATGTTTTCAAGATCATCCGCCGGATCGAAGCTCTCAAGCGACTGGCAGCCCGAAAATGCCATTGCACCTATTTCAGTCACTGCCCCGGTATTTTTGACGCACTTCAACCATTTGCTGTTTTCAAATGCGGATCTGCCTATAGTCCCGGTGTCCTTTGACAATGTGATGCTCTCAAGCAGATGGCAGTCTTTATACACACCTTCCCCGATACTCTTTATCCCGTCGGGAAATACAAGCTCTTTTAAGTTTCCGGTACTCTCGATCAGATTCTGCTCTTCATCGAGTTTAAAGCAGTTGATACATTCGGAAAATATCTGTCCGATAAGCTCGGGATAGCCTGCCTGTTTAAGGTCCGAAACATTTTCAAGGACATATTCTTTTCCGTCCGGATCCGTTATCTTCTTAAGGCGCAGGCAGTTCCTGAAGGAAAGGGCCTCTATGACCGTTGTTTCCGACGGGATCACAAGCTCCGTAATATCACTGTTTCCCGCAAAACACCAGCCTGCAACACGCTTTATCCCGGACGGTATCACAACCCTGCCCCGGCACATGGTACCGTCGAGAAGAATGTCATTTATTATGACCATCCCGGAATTCTTCCGCTGTTCCTCAAGCCATGTCGTATGTGAGAATGCATGACTGCCGAAGATCCTTACCGATGCCGGGATGCCGATATTGCACAGCCGCACATGATCCCTGAAAACATCCTGTCCGATCTCCTCAATATCCCCCGGGATCGTGACGCTTACGGCATCACTGCTGTATCCGGTCAGTACTTTTCTGTCCCTGATCTCAAAGCACGAGAATACCGCTGCGATAACTTCCTTCACCCGCTGCGGATAAGGATTGCCCGCATGGTTCAGACAGTCCTCAAAGCGTGAAAACTCATACCGTTTCCCATTTAGCACGATATTGCTTACCTGTGTGCATCCCTTGAAAACCCCGCTTCCAAGCACGGTTTCTTCTGAGATCTCCACCGATTCAAGTCCGGCGCAGTCAGCAAATGCATGATATTTGCACAATATCTTCCCGAGTTTTATATTTTTAAGTGAATCGCAGCGTTCAAAAGCCCGCTCTCCGATCGTCGCGATTTCATAAAGATCAAAGCTTCCCAGCCCTGTGCATTCATCAAAGCATCTGGCGCCGATCATTTCAAGGTCTTTTGCTTCAAATATCTTCAGCATATAGCAGCCCGCAAAGCTCATCGCCGGCAGCTTCGCAATTCCCGACATATGCACTTCTTCGAGCTTTCTGCAGTAGGCAAAAGCTCTTTCACCCAGACTGCAGACATTCAGTTCCACAAATCTCAGATTCGGACAGTTGGAAAACGCTTCCTCTTCTATCACGCATTCCGGCGCATCGATAATGACTTTTTTCAGATCCGGGCAGCCCGCGTAAGCGTACTTGCCGATCCTTTTTACACCGGACAGAGTAAGGATTTCGATACCTGCCTTATTTGCATATGCGTAGGAAGCTACTTCTTTATCCGACTGCTCATTACTGCCGCCGGAGCGCATCTTTATTACCGATTGCCCTGTACAGCCATCATTATGCACGTCTTTACCCGGTTGTGCTTTACTGTTATCGGAGAGTACTTCTGTGCCCGGCTTATTTTCACTACCGGTGTCGTTTTCACAGGTGCCGGTTCCGGACGTACCCTTCTCTCCCATAACCCCGTCAAAATGCCCGGCACGGTAGAATGCATATGGATCAATATATGCATTTTGAGGCCACGGATCAAATGGCATCAGCGAAAAACAGCGCCTGAAGGCATATTCTCCGATATATTCCACAGAAGACGGCAGATTGCATTTGAGCAGCTTTTTACATTCCGCAAAGGCTTCCGCCTCCACTCTTTTGAGAGTATCGGACAATATGATGTTCTGCAGCGTAAGGCAACCGGCAAAAGCCTGCTCCCTTATCTCAAGAAGATCCGGTGGGCAGATTACGGTCTTGACACGTTCATTTCCAAAGAAACAGCGCTCTCCTATGATCTTAACTTCACCGGGTATTTTTACCTGTTCCTCCTCTCCGTTATAACGCAGAAGGATCTGTCCGCTGATGTAGAAGTCCCCGAGCACCTGATCCCTGATCCGGGTAACCGTCTCATTCGCGGTCTCATTTTCAAGATCGTAGGTTTTACCTTCAAAATGGACCCTTTTAAGGTTGCAGCAGCCTCTGAATGCCTTATCGTCAAGGGTCAGCTCCGGGCTGCTGATCGTGACCTCCTCCAGTCCGGTGCAGTTTAAGAACGCATTGGCCCTGATCCGGCGCAGCGATTCCGGAAATGTGATGCTAACGATCCCGCGTTTATCGAAAAAACAGCCTTTTCCGATCGTTCTGATCCCTTCGGGCAATGTGATCGATTTAAGATTAATATTAAAAGACCCGATAACCCCGTCCTCTATCTGCATTGAATGATAGACGCTCACGGCAATGGATCTTATGATGCCGGGATACGGCGAATCGTAATCCATAGCCTCTATAAGATTTTTTATCTCATAGGTTTCACCCGATAATGTAATGGTCTTAAGGCGCACACAGCCTTCAAATACTTCATCGGAAAAATTGGAATCGTCAAGATCCCTGTTCAGTGATATCTCCTCAAGCGACAGATCATGTGAAAAAACAGCCTTTCCCAGACGGACCGGACTCTCAAGGACTACTTTTTTCAAATGATCGCAATACAGAAAAGCATGGCTTCCGACCGTTGTCACGGATTTCGGAAATATAAGCTCCTCAAGATCGTGACATCTGTGAAATGCATATTCCCCGACCTGTACAACTCCATCCGGAATATTTATCTTTTTAAGCTTCCGGCATCCTTTAAACGCCGATGCGCCTATGACCTTAAGGGACGCGGGCAGCTGTATTTCAAGGATCCATGCCATACCCTTAAAAACGCCTTCCCCGATCGTATGTATGCCCTCGGGCACGACTACGACCGGACCGGGGCCTAAATAGGCCTTTAATACGCCTTCTTCCGTCTCAAATTGATCCTGTATCAGCATGCAAATATCTCCTCAAGAAGTTTTCTGATCCCGGAAATGCTCCCGCATCTGAAAAGCCCGGCTTTATACTGTTTTGTCCCGGGAAGTTTTTTCATGAAATATGAAGCCAGCTTTCTGATATATGTAAGGACTGACAGTTCATCAAAGCATTCTTCTGCGATATCGAGCTGTTCCATGATAAGACTCAGTTTCGTATCGGTGCACTGCCTGTTTGTCAGCTCTGCAAATACCAGCGGGTTTTCAAACCCGTATCTTGCGAGCATAACGCCGTCGGCTCCGGTCTTTTCCATTGCTTCAGCGGCTTTTTCCTTCGAATCTATCCCGCCGTTTGCAAATACCGGGATATGTACGGATTCCTTGGCAAGTCTGATGTATTCGTAAAGCGGTTCCCCATTGTACATCATATCCCGTGTCCTGCCGTGAATCGTTATCATATCAGCGCCCGATTCCTCACACATTCTTGCAAATTCACCGATCACGATCCTGTGTCGGTTCATACCGAGGCGGCATTTTACAGAAACAACCTTTCCGCTTCGCTTGCAGGCTTCAATGATCGCCGAAGCCCTCGGGATATCTTCGAGCAACGCGGATCCCTCTCCGGATTTTACGACATTCGGCACCGGACAGCCCATATTTATGTCAATGATGTCAAATTTCTCAAGCCGCTCGCTTTTGACCGCCCTCTCAAATACAGCGGGGACCGAACCGAGCAGCTGCACGCACTTCAGTTTCTCACGATCGTCGGTATAAAGCAGCTTTTTAGTTGCATTATCATTATATTTAAGGCCGTTTGCGCTCACCATCTCGGTATATGCGCTTCCCGCCCCGAGTCTTCTTACCATCAGTCGGAAAGGGAAACATGTA
>JAILIQ010000077.1 GCA_024695205.1 Lachnospiraceae bacterium | reverse complement strand
GTCAGGACAAACAGTTTTTATCTTAAGCTTGGTTATAAGGAAATTAAGCGCGATAACGAATTTGTGTTTTATTCAAAGCATCTCTGACGCAGGATACGGACAAAACAATATTACCGGAAATTGAGGCGTGAAGTTAGTCTTAGTTTGGACAATGGTTCGCAAATTGAAACGGTGGTGTTGCTCACAAGAGTGGGAAGCCTTTACTACGATCGCATTTCATGTACTATGAGACGGTGCTTTGACCCCCGGGGACGGAGTTGTAGTGTCATTTTATGATAATGGAGCAATGAACTTTTTGGTTTATCAAGAGGGATGCCGGGATGCTTTATGAATTAAAAGATACATCAAAAGTTATGCGTCTTTTTGAAGGCTGGCAGGAAACCCTGATCTATTCCTGCCTTCAGAGAGTGATGGGGAAAGTCTTTGTGACCGATCCGGAATGCCCCGGGTCAGCAATGGCTTATGTCGGATGCTTTGCTTTTTATGCGGGAGAACCGGATAAAGAACTGGTTAAAAATATGCCGGGCGGATTTGTGATCATGGTACCGCAGGATAAGGCATGGGAAGCCTGCATCGAGGCATGTTTTCCTAATGCAAAGAAAGTAACCAAATACGCCATCAAAAAGGATACACAGTTCGATAAAGATATGCTGCGCAACATGACAGCCGAACTGCCTGACGGATACGAACTGAAAGAGATCGATGAAAAGATTTATGACATGTGCCTGTCCGACAGGGTAACGAGAGATTTTGTCTCATCATTTGATAGCAAAGAAAAATATCTGGAGATCGGTCGCGGCATGGTCATTCTGAGATCCGGGCGGATTGTGGCAGGAGCCTCTTCTTATACCAGATACAGGGAAGGGATAGAGATAGAGGTCGATACGGCAGAGGAAGAGCGCAGAAAAGGGCTTGCGACGATCGCGAGCGCTGCGTTGATCTTAAGATGTCTTGATGAAGGCCTATATCCGAGCTGGGATGCCCAGAATATGAATTCGGTTCATCTGGCCGAAAAGCTCGGATATGAATTTGATCATGAATATACGGCATATGAGGTGTTAAGAGAAGAAAAGGCACTTACCTTAATTCATTACTATTATCCGGGCACCGATCCCTGGAAAAACATAATGAATCTTCCGGAGAAGGAAGCGTTCAAGACAGCTGCGGAACTTGCTGCCATGCATCCGGATGCTGCAAGCTTCGGTCGGTTTGCCGACTTTGAGAATTATTATCCCAATCGGAAGAAGGCGGATGAGTATGTTCGTGAAGCATTTATCCGTCTGGGAGGGAAGCCCGAACTCATGCATCCGTATTCGTTTACGCTGACAGAATGCGAATATCTGCGGAACTGGTTCAGTGACGGAGAAAAGCTGGTTCTCAATCTTTCCGATATTCCGGACGATCAGGTCAGTTTTACGATCGGCGACAGCTGCGCGCAGATCACAAACGGTACGGAACCGGAGGTGTTTACCAAAGAAGTGCTGATGAGGAGGATCGCCCTCTCCGGGAATTCGGCAGAGGAGTTCCTTAAGACATCACTCGGTAAGTTTGCGTATGTTGAAGTCCAGTTGTGGTACAGACTGCCGGGATATTAAGTGAAAGGGTAAGGTTCAATATGGAATACGACTGCATACAGGAGGCGTTAGCCAATTATAATATAACTGCGACGGAAATCGAACTGCTGAGACACAATGAGAATCTGACCTATCGTGTGGGAAATGACTATTTGTTGCAGATTCATGAGCCGGCAGAGGGGTTCACGGCAGATTTCTTTTACGACGGTATTGAGCGTATCGAGATCTATAAAGCAGAGCTTGCATTTCAGACATACTTAAAGGACCGGGGCATGAAGATACGTGAAGCGGTTGAAAATCGTCAGGGTGAACTTATTACGAAGTTACGGAATGGTACGTATGTTACGCTTTCCAGATGGATTGAAGGCGAATCGTTAGACAAGCTTGAATTGAATGATGAGATATGTTATCGGATAGGCGGGATGTTAGCATGTTTGCATCAGAAGGCAAAGGGATTCCGGGTATCACCGGTAAAACCATACGGTAAGGAACATTGTGAATGTACGAAGAAAAGAATACAAGCATTGGAAAATCAGGGGTTGAGCACTGAGTATTCGGCGATCATGCAAAAGTGCTGTGACCACGCGGGAGCAGTATTGGAAAAAGCGCGGGATGAATTTCATATGATCCATGGTGATCTGTCTGCGTCAAATATTCTGCAAACGCCTGATGGACTGGTGCCTATTGATTTTTCGTTTTTCGGAATGGGCCACCCGATGTATGATCTGGCTGTTCTGTTCGGGAATATCGGCGGATTGGCACGCAGGCAGCAAATGGCAGCAGGGTATCGGGATGCGGGCGGAACGATCCGTTATGATGTGCTGGATGCCTGCTTTGTCCTTTCGTTGTTGGATTGTCTCGGGATTCATTATGAGCAGTGGAGTAAGCAGGAGTGGTTTGCACCCAGAATGCAGCGGTGGCATAATGAAAATCTGGAACCGTATGTGCGGGGAGAGCGTATATATGCTGACGATTTTTATCTGTTGCATGTGCCGAGTTCCAATTAAGAATCTTCGCAAGCTAAAAAATATCAATAAAAAGAGAGCTACGGATTAAAAAAAGTGATATAATGAACCATATATCGGAATGTTCGTTGACATTACCGATAAAAAAGCTGTCGGACTGTGATACGGGCTTTTTGAGTCCGGTCCGGATATGCCTGATTATGCGGAAGGGCTCAGGCAAAAGATATTGCAATTAAATCCGGGCTTGGATATAATGAGATCATGAAGCCCGGTACAGAATACATGAAGCTGTCGGTTCAACGGAACCGTCATAATATATTTCATAAAGGGAGGATGATCAAATGGAAAAGTTCTTTAAGCTGAAGGAAAGGGGTACGGATGTTAAGACTGAGATCATGGCCGGTATCACCACATTTATGACCATGGCATATATCCTTGCGGTCAATCCCGGTATCCTGTCTGATTCGGGAATGGAATTCGGCAGGGTGTTTGCCGCTACGGCAATAGCTTCCGCGATCGCAACCATGATCATGGGTCTGCTTGCCAATCTGCCTTTTGCTCTGTCGGCAGGAATGGGACTCAATGCATTTTTCACCTATACTGTCTGTCTGGGAATGGGGTATTCCTGGAAATGGGCACTTACGGCTATCTTTATTGAAGGTATAATCTTTATCCTTCTTACATTCTGTAATATCCGCGAAGCTATCGTCAACAGTATTCCCGACAGTCTTAAAAAAGCTATCGGTGCCGGCATCGGTCTGTTTATCGCATATATCGGGCTTAAAAATGCAGGTATCATAATCAAGGATGAAGGTACTGTTTCGGCACTCAACGGCGAATGGTACAAAGGAGCCTCGCTTGTTGCGATGATCGGTCTTGTGATCACAAGCATACTTCTTGTCAAAAATGTCAAGGGCGCTCTTCTTATCGGTATAGTCGTTACTACGATCATCGGTATACCGTTTGGCGTAACAAAATATGCCGGAGGATCATATCTTCCTTCAGCACCTTATTTCTGCGAATTTGCTTTCGGGGAGATCTTTGCGAACGGCAGATCGATCTTTGACTTTATCATAGTAATGTTTACCTTCCTGTTTGTTGACATGTTCGATACAGTCGGAACTCTGATCGCATGTGCGGGCAAGTCGGGCATCGTCAAAAAAGACGGAACGATCCCGAAATGTAAGGAAGCACTTATGGCAGACGCTGTCGGAACTACAGCCGGCGCAATTCTCGGAACCTCAACGATCACGACCTTCGTTGAGAGCGCATCGGGAGTTTCCGAAGGCGGAAAGACCGGTCTTACAGCTGTTACGGTCGGCGCATTGTTTATTGTATCGCTGTTCCTTGAGCCGCTGTTCGGTTCTATCCCGAGTGCAGCAACAGCACCGGCGCTGATCATCGTAGGTGTAATGATGATCACTCCCGTAGTTGAGATCGATTTCAAGGATTACTCGGAGAGCATCCCCGCATTCCTTACGATAGCATTTATGGTATGCGCATCAAGCATTTCCGACGGCATCATGTTCGGTATCCTCTCATACGTTATCCTTAAGGTCGTTTCCGGTCAGACCAAGAGACTTAATGCCGCGATCTGGATCGTTGCACTGTTGTTCCTGGCCAAGATAGTTGTAGGTATACTGTGATTTGTTTATTGCTTTCGGAGGTAGTATGGACAAAAGCAGCCTGAAGCGTGTGATAGATGTTGCTGCCGGCAGGGAAGCCGCAGATCTGGATATCAGGAATTGCAGGGTGATCGATGTCTTTAACAAAGAAGTGTTCGACGGGGATGTCCTGATAGCGGAGGGGATCATAGCCGGTTTCGGAGGCGAAGGATTTCCCGAAGGCGTTAAGACGTTCGACGCCAAAGGAGCGTATGTGGCACCGGGGCTTATAGACGGACATGTTCATATCGAATCAAGTCATCTGTCGCCCGCAGAATTCTCACGCCTTGTTGTACCGCACGGAACGACCACGGTCGTTGCGGATCCGCACGAGATATGCAATGTATGCGGACTTGACGGTTTCGATTATATGCTTAAGGCTACCGAGGATATCGCATTGCAGGTATTTCTTCAGTTCCCGTCATGTGTTCCCTGTACACCTTTTGAAAATTCGGGAGCTGTCTTAAAAGCCAATGAGATAGCCAAAAGGATCGATAATATCAGGGTACTCGGACTCGGCGAACTTATGGATTTTCCGGGAGTATGCAACGCGAACGATGATATCCTTGATAAGCTTATGGTAGCACAGATCGCAGGCAAGATCGTTGACGGTCACAGTCCCGGCCTTGACGGATGCGGGTTGGACACATATACTGCGTCGGGGGTCAGAAACGAGCATGAGTGTGCAAACGGAAAAGATCTTCTGGACAGGGTAAGACGCGGAGTTTACGTTATGCTGAGGCAGGGGACAAGCTGCCATGATGTTCTGAACCTGCTTCCGGCCGTCAATGAAAAAAACGACAGCTTTTGTCTGTTCTGTACGGACGACAGACAGTCTGCAAGCCTTCTCGAAGAAGGGCATATTGACAATAATATCAGGCTGGCGGTTTCAAACGGTTTTGATCCGCTTTCCGCTATCTGCATGGCAACGATCAACGCTGCTACATGTTTCGGTCTTAAGGACAGGGGAGCAGTGGCACCGGGACGAAGGGCCGATCTGATAATGTTTGACGACCTGAAGGACCTGCGTGTCCGCAGGGTCTGGATCGGTGGAAAACAGGTTGCCGAAGAAGGAAGATATCTTGCCGATGATCTGCATGTAGAGCCCAAGAATGTAAGCGGAAAGATGAATGTCAGGAATTTTTCGGCTTCAAGGCTTAAACTGCATCTTGATTCAGATACGGTCAGGACTATCAGGCTTACCCCGTACTCGGTAGTGACCCGGGGCGGTACCGCAAAAGTATCATGCGACAGTTCGGGAAACTGGAAGAGAGATGAACAGGATATAGTCAAGATCGCTGTCGTGGAACGACATCACGGAACGGGTAATGTCGGGATCGGGCTTCTTGAGGGCTTTGGCCTGAAAGGCGGGGCGCTTGCAACAAGTGTAGCGCATGACTCCCATAATATCATAGTGGCCGGTGACAACGATACCGATATGGAGACTGCCGTTAATAAGCTTGTTGAGATGGGCGGCGGTATGGTCATAGTACGGGATGGCAAAGTGCTCGGCAGCATGGCTCATGAGATTGCCGGACTTATGACCGACAGACCCGGAGAAGAGGTGGCTCTAAAGATAAAAGAGCTTGACAGGCTGGCCAGACAGGAACTGCATATCAGCGAAACGGCAGATCCGTTCATGACGTTGTGCTTCATG
>JAILIQ010000051.1 GCA_024695205.1 Lachnospiraceae bacterium | reverse complement strand
GGAGGTTATATCATGCCCAAGAAGATCAGAGAAATGACAGAACAAGGAAAGAATTTGAAGAGTATTGTGCCGAAGTAAACAGAGTGCGTGGAGTTTCAGACGATCCGTTCAGCAGCGACTATATCGGACCTGAAAATTTCTATACAAAGAAGGACTCCCTCGGCGATATCCTGAATGATACCGTAACCCGTATCAGAGACGGAAAAGCGACCGACAGAGATTATGCAAGACTCATTGCCTTAAGACAGATCAGTGTCAAAAATACAGGCGGACAGGAACAGTTCCAGTCTGCAAAGAAAGATTTCGGCAGGACCAGACTCAGAAAGATCACCGATGCCATCATGATGGAGGGTAATTTTAAGAACTTTATGAAATATGTTAAACCCGAAGATCTGAGAGGTATGCTGGAACAGCCCAACGCTGCAGGCATTTCGGGCTATCGTGAATATGTAAAGGAATATTTCCGGGAGCATCCGCAGGAACAGGTACAGCAAAATAACGGGATAGGCCATGAAGCTCCCGCAGTTCCCGGCCCCAATTTCCAAAATCCGGAGCAGAAAAGCCGAAAAACATTGTAAACCACCATGATCGGGGCAGATAATGTTTCAGGACTGTTTTTTCATTAAGGAAAGCTATGACATCAGAAATAAAAGAAGAAGCAAACACAGGCGTTACAGGTGACACAAATACACCCGAAAGCACAGGCATTGCAGATAACGCTGGCAAAAAGGCTCCAATACAGATCAAAGCCGAGCTGACCGGCAGGGACAGGAAATACCTTGACCAAAGCCTTAACGGCAGCATGTGGAAGGTTGTGCTGAGCATAGGAACTCCGCTTGCGCTCTTCCAGGCATTACAGCAGCTGTTTACGATACTTGATACAATGATGGCATCGCATATCAGCAAAGAGTCGGTCTCGGCCGTCGCCTATCTTTCCCAGGTCAATTCCATACTCTCATCGGTCGGAGGCGGACTTGCGGTCGGCGCAGGCATCCTGATCAGCCGTGCATACGGTGAAGGAGATTTTCAGCTCGTACGTAAGCGTGTGAGCACCCTCTATGCGATCAGTCTCGGAGCCGGCCTCATACTGCTTGCCGCAATACTCCCCTTCACGGGAAGCTTTCTTAGGCTGGCCGGAACACCGGAATCGCTGATCATCGTCGGTTCCAGATATTTTGTTGTCCAGATGTTCGTAATGGTCGTAAATTTCCTGAATAATGTCTATATCGCGGTCGAACGTGCCAGAGGCAATGCCAGGAGGATATTTATCCTGAATATTCTCGTGATCCTGGTCAAGCTGTCATTAACAGCTTTATTTGTCTACGTCACAAAAAGCGGACTCGTAATGATCGCAGTTGCTTCCCTGATCTCCGCTCTTGCAATGTTCATATTTGCGATAAAATACAGCCTGGCAGGCGACAACGCCTTCAGTTTTTCACCCCGCGCCATTACATTTCGCGGAAATGTGACGCTCCCGATGATCCTGCAGTCACTGCCAGTCATTGCCGAAAAAGCGCTGTTTGCCTTCGGTAAGACCATTGTTAATTCGATGTGTACGGTATACGGTGACAACATGGTCGGTGCAATGGGAGTCTCAAACAATCTCGGAGGGATCTCCACAAACCCCCAGAACGGCTATCAACAGGGTTCTTCAGCGATCATAAGCCAGAATTACGGAGCTGCCAGATATAAGCGTGTCATCGAAGCCTTTAAGGCCACAGTCGTGATCAATATGCTGCTCGGCGCAGTCATATCCTTCACGGAATTATGGCAGCTTGATCTTCTTGCCGGACTTTTTGACGGTGGGAGCAGCGAATTCAGGGCAATGATCGCGATGACCTACAGCTACGAGGCACTAGGTGCGATACCTCTCGGCCTGAATTCTGCCGTACTTGCGCTCCTCTACGGTATCGGGGAAACAAGACTGACCCTGGTCCTTAATTTCGCACGCGTATTTATCTTCAGGATCCCCGTTTTCTGGTATCTCCAGAATTATACAGGGCTCGGCGACAAAAGTGTTGGTGCGGTCATGATGATCAGCAACATTTCAGCCGGAGTTTCGGCTGCAGTTGTAGCAGCTATAGTGCTTTATAAATACAAACGTAAATACAACATCGATCGTTAGCTATTTCCCTTTGTCTGTATGATCTTTCCCTCTTTTAACAGTTTCAGGAAAATGTCTGCGATCCGTGGATCGAACTGCTTTCCTTTATTCTTTTCGATCTCTTCCATTATCATTTCGGGAGTCAGCTTTTTCCTGTAGACCCTGTTGGAATTCATCGCATCAAAGGAATCGGCAACGCAGATCATTCTTGCTATGAGCGGAATGTCCTCGCCCGACCTTCCTTCCGGATAGCCCTTTCCGTCATACCGTTCATGATGATACAATGCGCCTTCTTCCACATTCTTAAGGCTCTTGAAATTTGCCAGGATCTCACCGCCGCGAACAGTGTGTGATTTGATCACCTCGAACTCATCCGCGTCGAGCTTGTCGGGCTTTTTAAGGATGCTGTCCGGCACGCCTATCTTTCCGCAGTCATGCAGCAGTGCAACATAATAAATACGATCCAGTTCTTCCCCCGAATACCCCATCTCCCTGGCAATGATCCTGGTATAATCGGCAACTCTGTTGGAATGACCGTTGGTGTACGGATCCTTGGCATCGATGAATCCCGTAAATGTCTCTATGGATTCCTGGATTATCTCATTATCGCGTTCGTGACGGAGATGATATTTCTTGATCTTGGCCGAGGTGATAATGTAAACGGCAAGCGATAAAACCCAGATAAACAAGCCGACTGCCGATACCCAGAAAAATACATCTCTTGTGAGCAGTCTGTGATACTGATACTGCAGCTCAAGTATCCATCCGTCTATTGGCTCGCCTATCGGAGCATACATGATTATACCGGGGACTGTACCCTCATAAGGCTCAAGCGGAACCTCCATGGCATTTTCGG
>JAILIQ010000048.1 GCA_024695205.1 Lachnospiraceae bacterium | reverse complement strand
TTATATTGCCGCATCTTCATCCGATGATGCCGAGGCGATCCCGGATTACAACGGAACACCCATTTATGTTACAAGAAGAGGTCTTTCAGATGTGGACTGGCAGATCTATTATGTATCTCCCGCATCTAACTATGACGTTATAGTAGATGATGTTCAGAATCATATCAAGCTGACTCTTGCGATCTGTGCGGTTGTTGCGGTTCTGGCTGCTGTAGGCGTGGGCTTCATGGTAGCTTCACCCATTACCGACGCGAGCAGGAAAGTCGAGACCCTCGGCAACGATGTCAAGAACGGCAAAGCCGATCTGTCAAAGAATATCGAGACCAAAGCCAGGGATGAAGTCGGCAGGCTTGTCGGTTCGGTCAATGTCCTGAAAGATGCCATGGCAGGTATTATCGCAGACATCAACAATGCTTCGGACAATCTTGTTACCGATGTGGCAACGTTAAAGGCTGCCGCAGGCAAAACCTCGGATAATGTAACGACCATTTCGGCCACCATGGAAGAGATGAGTGCCACCTCCCAGGAGACATCGGCATCCACTACCCAGGTTGCCCAGCAGGTCGGCGATATCACGGAACTTACCGAGAAAGTCAGCCGTAATACCAGAGAAAAGACCAACGAGATCAGTGACAGTCTCAGGAAGATCGATCAGCTCAAGGCTGAGATCGAAAGAAAGGACGAAGACATGCTCGCCCGCCTGAATGCCGCTATCGGCAGGCTTCAAGATAAGATCAGGGACACCCAGAAGGTGGAAGAGATCAGGACCATGACCCAGGGCATTTCATCTGTTGCTTCACAGACCAATCTGCTTTCACTCAATGCTTCGATCGAGGCGGCAAGAGCGGGCGAGGCAGGCCGCGGATTTGCGGTTGTTGCCGATGAGATCGGAACTCTGGCAGGCAATTCCGCTACGATGGCAGGCGACATCCAGAAGGTATCGGACGAAGTCCTTGGTATCGTAGAACAGCTTGTTAAGGCTGCGGAAGAGGTTTCGTACATCATGCTCAAGATCTCCGATGAGAACTCCGAGGAGAAGAAGACCCTGATCGAGGAATACATCAAGTCGCTGAATGAATGCTATGATGCGATGTCTTCCATTTCCGACGATAACCATGAGATAACTGCGGCGATCACAACTATCAAGGGATCCATCAGCGCGATCGACAATGCTGTCGAGGATAATGCCCACGGCGTAACAAGTGTAGCCGAGGGTGCAACAGTGCTTGTCGGAGCATCCGAGGATGTTCTTAACGGCGCCGAATCGATCGACAGGATATCTTCGGAACTCAGAAGTCATGTAAGCGGCTTCAGATTCTGATAATGAGAGAACCGGAAGATCAATAAACCATGTGGGGCTGACGCACATTTAAAGGCGACAGCCCCATAGCTGTATTATTTGTCATATGGACAGGAGGTTAACAGATGAGGAGAAGAGGAATCAGGATCGTGGTCAATGCGCCAGTTGTTCTGGGGTTTGTAGGCATATGCGTCGCTGTTACGATCCTTAATTTTGTTACCGGAGGAAGATCGGGGCAGCTGTTGTTTATGACCTATCACTCTTCCCTTTTGTCACCGCTTACCTGGCTTCGCGCATTTACTCATGTTTTCGGACATTCCGGATGGGCTCATCTGATCGGAAATATGAGTTATCTTTTGCTGCTCGGACCGATGCTCGAGGAAAAGTACGGTTCGAGAACACTTATCACGGCGATAGCGATAACCGCATTTGCGACAAGCCTGGTAAATTACATCCTCTTCCCTTCCGTAGCCCTGTGCGGGGCAAGCGGTGTGGTATTTGCGTTTATTTTGATGTCCTCGTTCACAGGCTTTAAGGAAGGCGAGATACCTCTGACCTTTATTCTTGTGACCGTGTTTTTCATTGGGCAGCAGATCGTTGAGGGACTGACCCTTGATGATGATATCTCCAATATGGCCCATATCGTCGGCGGAATAGTAGGCGGAGTATTGGGATATCTGCTGAACGTGAAGACCGGACGCAGGTTTTCTTCGTGATCTGAGGGGACTTGATAAACACGCGGTTCGGGGGTATAATATAATAGATTGTATTGTAATCTATGAGGATATGGAATGGCTAAAAGAAACGTTTATGAAATGAATATGTGTGAAGGAGCGATCCTTCCCAAAATGCTGAAATTTGCCATACCGTTGATGTTATCAAGCATTCTGCAGCTTATGTTCAATGCTGCGGATGTGGTCGTTGTCGGGAGATTTGCGGGAGACAATTCCCTTGCCGCGGTCGGATGTACGGGTTCCTTGATCAATCTGCTGATCAATCTGTTCGTCGGATTGTCCGTCGGTACAAATGTCATGGCAGCGAGGCATTACGGCGCGAAGCAGAGCAATGAACTTCACGCGACCGTACATACATCGATTGCCATAGCGATCGGCGGAGGAGTCATCCTGACGCTGGTTGGAGTGTTTTTTACAAGGGGCATTCTTGAACTGATGGGGACGCCGGAAGCGGTACTCCCCCTTGCGGCACAGTATCTGCGCATCTACTTTCTCGGCATGATCTCCAACATGCTCTATAACTTCGGAAGCGCGGTCCTGCGCGCGGTGGGCGACACAAGAAGACCGATGTACTATCTGTTTGTCGCCGGTGTGATCAATGTTGTACTTAACCTGTTTTTCGTTATAGTTCTGCAGATGGATGTTGCGGGAGTTGCCCTTGCGACGATCATTTCACAGACAGTTTCGGCGGTACTTGTTTTAAAATGCCTCATCACGAGCGACAGCGAGATAAAGCTGAACTTAAAGGATCTCGGCTTCTACCCTACGGAGATGAAAAATATCATCAGGATCGGTATTCCGGCAGGTCTTCAGGGATGCATCTTCTCGCTTTCAAATGTTGTCATACAGTCGTCCATCAACAGCTTCGGAGAGATCACGGTATCGGGCAGTTCGGCCTGTTCCAATCTCGAAGGCTTTGTGTATGTGGCGATGAATTCGTTCTATCAGGCTGCGCTGGCTTTTATCGGTCAGAATATGGGAGCCGGCAGGTTCGGAAGGATAAAGCATATCATAATATGTGCGTTATTGAGCGTTACGGTGACCGGCGTGGCATTGGGGCAGCTTGAGCTTGCGTTCGGCAGGAAGCTTCTCGGGATATATACAACGAATCCCGCAGTCATCGAGGCCGGCATGGCAAGAATGCGGATCATCGATTCGACCTACTTCCTGTGCGGATTGATGGACGTAATGGTAGGGGTATTAAGAGGCATCGGATATTCGGTAATGCCGATGATCGTGTCTTTGATCGGAGCCTGCGGAACAAGGCTTTTATGGATCGCGACGGTATTCAGGATCGATCAGTATCATAAGGTCGAAACAGTCTATGTCAGCTACACTTTTTCATGGTTCCTGACGTTTGCGGCTCATCTGATATGCTTCCTGATCGTAAGGAAAAGAGCGATCCCGAAAGAAAAAACCGTCTCAATGAAGGCTTGATGATCCCGGGTCCCGACAGAGCGTAAAACAACATGGAGTAAATATTGACCTGTAAAGGAACGACCGATTTATGGAAAAGCTCGTAATAATAGCCGGAACCAATGCTTCGGGCAAATCGGGGCTTGGGATAGAGCTGGCTTTGGCCGGAGGGGCAGAGATAATATCCGCGGATTCAAGACAGGTTTTTAAAGGGCTCGATCTTGGATCGGGGAAGGTTACGACTGAAGAGATGAAGGGCGTTCCCCATCATCTGCTCGATGTGGCCGAACCGAATGAATTCTTTTCACTGAAGGAGTATCAGACTCTGGCATATCAGGCGATCGATGATATAATTGCCCGCGGAAGGCGTGCCTATCTGGTCGGAGGAACCGGTCTGTATGTAAATGCGGTGGCTGACGGTTACGTTCTTTCCGACGCACAGCCGGACGCCGAAAAAAGACGGGAAGTGGAAGCAATGAGTATCGATGAACTTATTGCGGTCATTCGCGATAAAGATCCCGGGATGCTCGAAGGCATGGATATTCACAACAAAAGACGGCTTGAACGTGCTGCCGAAAAGGTCTTGTCCGGGGCGCCTTCGAAGCTGCCTTCAAGGAAAAGATACGAAACCCTCATGATAGGTGTTACCTGGCCGAGACAGGTGCTTTACGAGAGAATCAGGGTCAGACTTGAAAAGAGGCTCAAAGAGGGTCTGCTCGATGAGGTGGCCTCGCTTCGCAAAAACGGTGCAACGGATGAATTTCTGTATAAACTCGGACTTGAATACAGATATTGTCTTATGTATCTGAGGGGTGAATTTGCGGATCATGACAGCTTTTTTGACAAGCTGTTCATGGAGATCAGGCATCTTGCCAAGGAACAGATGACCTGGTTCAGGAAAAGAAAAGACATTCACTGGATCGATATGGAGAAGGATCCGTTTGATCAGGCATCGGAAATGATAGAAAGATTCTATGATGCCGGTGACGGAAAGGGTTTGCGGATATGATGGAAGTTATGCTTATTACCGGATTGTCGGGATCGGGAAAATCCAAGGCACTTAAGGTATTTGAGGATAACGGTTATTACTGCCTTGACAATCTGCCTACCAAGCTGCTTGCGGATATTGTAAGGATGCTTGAGCAGATCGAGGATTTCCCCGACAGGGCGTGTATAACGATCGACGCCAGGGACGCCAATATCACGCGTGACGCGATGGCGGCTCTCGATGCTCTTGAAAAGATCGCAAGGATCAGGATACTGTTCCTTGAGTGTGACCGGGCGGAGCTTCTGAAGCGTTATAAGGAGACAAGAAGGCTGCATCCCCTTATGATGCTCGACTCCAATCTGGACCTGGTATCATCGATAGAGATGGAAAAACAGCTGCTCTCGGAGATCAGGGCAAGGGCCGATTACATAATAGATACCTCACTGCTTTCGTCGGCCCAGTTCAGGGAACAGCTTGTAAATACGATCCCGAAGGATGAACAGAAGCCTATGAGCATAAGCTTTGTAGCCTTCGGATACAAATACGGACTCGGTTCGGATTTTGATCTTGTCTTTGATGTGCGCTGCCTGCCCAACCCGTTTTATGTCGAGGAGTTGAGAGGGCTTACCGGACGTGACCAGAAGGTAAGGGATTATGTTATGTCTTCGCCCGAATCGCAGGAGCTTTTTAAACGTATATCCGATTATCTTGACACCGCGATACCGATGTACGAGAAGGAAGGAAAGGCACAGCTCGTGGTAGGCTTCGGCTGCACGGGAGGACAGCACAGGTCACTCACATTTGCGATGAAGCTGGCCGAGCAGTATGAGAAAAAAGGCTATTCAACGAAGGCTATCGCAAGGGATACGGACAAGAATGTGAAAGAGATCAGTTCAAGAACATAAAATGTTTACAGTATCATACGGATCTTACCGGAATACATTGCAAGGGGGAACGACAGGATGAGGCGAAGCAATGAAAGCATCATATCTGAAATAAGCCTGAAGCTTGTAAAAGAGGCGGAATGCAGCGGTATACAGAAATGCGTTGAGCTTGTGGGCCGGGAGCTCGGGCTCGACGGCGGTCTTGTGCTGCGCACAAATGAAATTCCGTTTCTTCTGGAAATGCGCTGCTGCTGGGATCCCCGCGAGGTGATCGTCGACAGGAATCTGCTGCTCGATTATTCGGAAAGTCCGGAATATGAGCTGTTTAATCCCTGGGGTGCGGCCGGAAGACTCAATATTATCGAGGATACGACAGACGGGAGTGTTGATGCGATCTCCAAGGACTTTTTTGAAAAGATAGGGGCAGGATCTTTTGTCGGATGCCCGATGCTGCATGACGGGGAATATCTCGGAGGAATGTGTTTTTACGGAGAAAGACCGAGGCTCTGGGCCGATGATGAGCTTGAGCTGATAAAGGAAGTGGCTAAGCTTGCTTCTTATGTCGTGGCAAGGATCAAACTTGATGAATCGACCAAGTATCTGCTCGAAGAGATCAACAGAAGGATCATTGATGCCGACGGCGCAAAAAACCGTTTTATGAACAATATCACAAACGAGATGCGTACCCCGCTCAATTCCGCCATGGGTATGGTCTCGATCATGCGTCACAATATTGACAATGCCAATGTCATGGAGGACTGCATCGGAAGGATGGAAGTGCTTGTAAAACAGCTGATCGGGCTGGTTGGCGAATGTGCCGACACTTCTCTGATCTCCGGGAACGATCATCTGGTAAACCGTACATGGATACAGCTTGATCCGCTTGTTTCGGGGGTCAGGAAATTTATAGACCCGCTCGTTGCGGGAAAGAAACAGAATCTGGAATTTGACTACGATCCCCAGGAATCGGTGCTTGCCGATGAGGTTAAGCTGGCACGCATCCTGATCAATGTACTTACCTGCTCGAGCCGTTTTGCAAAAGAAAATACGGATATCCTTGTGAGCTTCAGGATTGAAAAGGTGGGCAACCGTCAGCCGATGCTGATCATAAGCGTCAAAGACGAATACGGTGAATACGGTCCGGACAATGCGGTGAATGTGTTTGACCCGTTTGCGGATTCAAAAGGCTCGTCGCGCGGACAGTTGAGCAGTCTCGGACTGACGATGGCCATAACAAGGCATATGACCGAGGTCATGAACGGATCCTGCTTCCGAGATGGGTGTTGCGATGCACATTACAACAGGCCCTTCCATCGAAAAGGCCGGTGACCTCGCAGCGCTTCTTACGAACCTCAATGAGAATGAAGTTCTCTTTATCGATGA
>JAILIQ010000025.1 GCA_024695205.1 Lachnospiraceae bacterium | reverse complement strand
TATGAAGGAAAAATATTACTGTTCCGAAGAAAAAGCATCTCTTGCCGCAAGAACAGCGGCTCTGGAATATCAGCTGCTTGATGGGATCGATTATAAAAACGGATACAGTCTGTATGTAGGAATCCCTTTCTGCCCGAGCATCTGCAATTATTGCACTTTCGGATCTCACCCGATCGGGAAATTTTCGGATCTGGTCGAACCTTATATAGAGGCATTATGCAAAGAAATAGAGTCGTCGGCAGTGATCTGCGCCAATGACAGTGTACTCTCAAAGCGAAAGCTTGAGACGGTATATATCGGAGGAGGGACGCCTACCGCTTTGGAAGCGGAGCAGTTGCACAGGATCATAAGCTGTATAAAAAAGTATTTTGACTGGGACAGTGTACATGAGTTTACTGTCGAAGCCGGAAGACCTGACAGCATTACTGAAGAAAAACTGCAGATGCTCAAAAAAGCGGGAGTGGGAAGGATCTCTATCAATCCGCAGTCATT
The DNA here is from genome assembly GCA_024695205.1 of Lachnospiraceae bacterium. Taxonomy (GTDB): domain Bacteria; phylum Bacillota; class Clostridia; order Lachnospirales; family Lachnospiraceae; genus RUG11977. Next base: position 3,737 of record JAILIQ010000025.1, on the reverse strand, counting down.
TGTCGAAAGAACACTCGAACTGATAGGAAGGAGCCATACGACAAAGCAGGTTTTTGAAGCCTTTGAAACCGCGAGAAGAATCGGATTCGACAATATCAACATGGATCTTATCGCAGGCCTTACAGGAGAGGATGCCGAAGATTTCGGATATACACTTGAATGTGTAAGGATGATAATGCCTGAAAGCCTGACCGTACATACGCTTGCGCAAAAGCGTGCCGCAAGGCTTACGACAAGTCCGGAACTGTATGAAGAATACGGACACGGAAACGTTACGGATATGCTGGCTCTTGCCGCGGAATTTACAAAGGATAACGGCTACCGCCCCTATTATATGTATCGTCAGAAGAATATGACTGACAATCTTGAAAATGTCGGTTATTCCAAAGCCGGAAAGGAGTGCCTCTACAATATCCTGATCATGGAGGAAGTCCAGCCGATCCTTGCGTTGGGTGCGGGTGCTTCTTCCAAATTCGTCCGGGAAACCGACGGACGTTTCGGAAGGATAGAAAATGTAAAAAATGTCCGGGAATATGTTGAACGGATCGACGAGATGATCGAGAGAAAGAAGAACTACGGAACGATCTTTGGGCAGTAGATTTCAAAGTTGTTGACATTGAACGGATATAGCTTTAAAATGATTATGTATGTGTTTTGACATTTTTATAAGGGAGAGAATACAATATGAGAGTTGTGATCCAGGATAATTACGATAAGATGTGCAAATGGGCTGCCGGTCATATTGCGGATCGCATCAGGGCGCATAAGGAGGATCGTCCGTTTGTACTAGGACTTCCGACAGGATCGAGCCCTATAGGGGTATACAAAGAGCTGGTACGCATGAATAAGAGCGGTGAACTCAGCTTTGCAAATGTTGTTACCTTCAATATGGATGAGTATCTCGGGCTTCCGCGCGAGCATGATCAGAGTTACTGGTATTTCATGCATGAGAATTTATTTGATCATCTTACCGATATGAAGCCTGAAAATATCAATATACTTAACGGCATGACCGACGATCCCGAAGGTGAGTGCAGAAGATATGAAGAGAAGATAGCTTCATACGGCGGGATCGATCTGTTTATGGGCGGTATCGGCGTAGACGGTCATATCGCTTTCAATGAGCCTTATACAAGTCTTGCATCAAGGACCGGTGTAAGAAACCTTACCACAGATACAAGGATAGTCAATTCGCGTTTCTTTGACAATGATCCCGAAAAGGTTCCGGCTCAGGCGCTTTCGGTAGGTGTCGGCACGGTCACCGATTCGAAGGAAGTTATGATACTTATAAACGGTCATAATAAGGCCCGCGCTCTTGCGGCAACCGTAGAAGGCGGAGTAAGCCAGAAATGGACTTGCTCGGCACTGCAGCTCCACAACAACGCCATTATCGCATGTGACGAGGCTGCCTGCGGGGAACTGACAGTGGATACTTACAAGTATTTCCTTGATATTGAGAGGAATGAGAGACTGTAAGAATATTTAAATAGTTTTTTAGATCCGGGAGAACGAATAATCATGTATACGATAAAGGAAATGTATGACCTTGATCATACTCTTGCGGCAGAATATCTGGCAAAATTTACATATCCGTGGGAAGCACTGAAGGGGATCAAGGATCTCATCTTAAGTCTTGGTCCTGCTCTTGGGAATGATTACGAGGAGAAGGCTCCTCAGGTATGGGTGCACAAAACCGCGAAGATCGCTCCTACGGCATATCTTGGAGCGCCCTGTATAATAGGGGCCAATACAGAGGTAAGACACTGTGCGTTCATACGCGGATCGGCACTTGTGGGTGAAGACTGTGTTGTAGGCAATTCGGTGGAGTTAAAGAACGTGATCCTTTTTGATCATGTCCAGACGCCTCATTACAACTATGTCGGCGATTCGATACTCGGATATTTCAGCCATATGGGAGCCGGAAGTGTTACGAGCAATGTGAAATCGGATAAAAAGCTTGTGATCATACATGACGGATCTGAGTCGGTCGAAACAGGGCTGAAGAAATTCGGCGCCATGCTCGGGGACTATGTTGAAGTCGGATGTAATGCCGTATGTAATCCCGGGACCGTGATCGGAAGACATTCGAATGTATATCCTACTTCCTGTGTACGCGGAGTTGTTCCGGCCAACAGTATCTGGAAGGATAACGGTGCTGTGGTCAGCAAAGACGAAAGATGATGTTTGCTGAAAATGAGTCATATTAGATGATCGGAGGTTAGTTTTTAGGAATGGATGATTTGAACAAGATCACTTCGCCGGAGAAAAAAGAAAATTCAACGGTTGAAGTGGTTGTAAAACGGGAACCCGAGGCGGATGCCGCTGAGATCGATCTCGTCCGTGTTTTCGAAAATATGGGCAAAAAGAAGAAGATATATGCATGGATCATTATCGCATGCCTGCTTATCGGTCTTGCTGCGCCCCTGCTTATGGCTGAGATGGCAGAAAAGACCGGGCGTGTGTCTGCGGTCATCACACTTTTGTATCCTGAGGCCAAGCAGCAGCTTGCTCCCGATAAGACACCTCTGGATATGAATTATATCGCTTCGTCATATATTATCCAGAATGCGCTTAATAAGGCCAAGCTTTCCACAAGCATCCCGATCAGTGCTATAGAGAGGAATATCAGTATCACGAGCCTGCTTTCGGAAGATACGAGGCAGAGGCTCGAGGTGGTCGAAAAGCTGACCGATGAGAGCAAGGATTACGGAGAAGTGCTTAATGTCAATTATGTGTATGAGGGACGTTATATCATAACTCTTGAAAACGGTTTCAGTACCGATCCCGAAGCACGTAAAAAGACATATCTCGAAGGAAACGATCTTTCAAATCTGCTGAACGGGATCGTAACCGCATATAACGAGTATTTCTTCGAGACATATATGGATTTTAAGCTTCCTGACAATACCAAGGACAGTTATGCTTCGGAAGAGCTTGACTATGTTGAGCGTCTTGACAATATGGTCGAGCTCCTGAATGCGCTTTCAAGATACTGTACCGACAAGGAAAAGGGAGAATTCCTTACCTACCGTTCATTAAAGGACGGAATGTCGCTTGCTGATATCAATGAATGTATCAGGCTCGTAAAAGATATCGATGTCGATTATCTTTATTCATATGTTTATTTCAACAACATAAGCAAAGATGCCGATTCAATGCTTACCAAATTTGCCTATACACTCAGAAATCTTGAGATGGATCTTTCGCGTATCAATGACAGTATTGCCGATAATGCCATGCTGATAAGCGAGTATAAAAATGACAATATCGTCGTGAGCATGTCCGAACAGGGCACAAGCCAGGTCAGCTCGAGCGTTACGGATTATTATAATGATCTGATCAAGACTCAGGCCGGATATTTTGAATCTAAAGCTGCCTTAAACGAGAATATTGCCAATATCAACGATCTTGTCAACGGATTTAAGTCTGTCAGCACCAAGAAAGCCCAGATGAAATATGTAGCCAATGAGCTTGTAAGCCTTACAGGCATATGTAATTCTCTTTACGATCTTGTTGAAGAACATGCTTCGGAGATCATTAACAGCGATTTCTACAGAAATTCATATGTTGACTTTATCGGCGCACAGTATATAGATGAATCATTTTTCAATGCCTCAACGGTCAAGAAGACCGCGATCGGTGCGGCGGTCGGCCTGTTCCTCGGTATCGTGATCTGGGGTATGGACGGTCTTATCACCGAGATCAAAAGGGGATCGAAAGAAGACCCTTCAGATGCG
>JAILIQ010000016.1 GCA_024695205.1 Lachnospiraceae bacterium | reverse complement strand
TATAAGCACCTCCTTGCAATTAACTCTTTGCTAATTACAAGGGCCGCTTTCGCTACCTCTTTATTCAATCAGTAGCGAAAGCGGCCGCACATTTTGCCTCTCATGTCAAGTTTTTTTTATAAAAAAAGACCCCTATACTATTTCTGATATAGAGATCTTTTTATGTCATCTTACGGATAACAAAAGTAACCAAAAGTTATTTAAAATATGCCACAGATTCTTTGAGCTCATCCGACAGTTCGTTCAGACGGTCGCTGTTAGAGCTAACCTGATCGACATTTTCTTTGATCGTGGCGATAGAAGCGGTTACCTCCTGATTGGTCGCGGCTGTCTCCTGGGAGATCGCGGACAGGTCAGATACAGCATTTATGATCATGTTCTTTGCGCTGTTAAGCTGCTCTGTGGCACGGGAAACAGTTGAGATCTCGGAAATGGAAACGCCGATCTCTTCCTCAAGTATACTAAACTTATTTCGGGTCAGTTCCAAGGTGCTTTGCTCATTTTCGATCAGCGATCTTACTTCGTCGGACTTCTTTACACATGCTTCGGATTGTTCGGTAATCTCTTTTACAACCGAAAGAATCTTCTCGGCGCTGGAACCGGACTGCTCGGCAAGAGTTTTGATCTCGGTAGCGACAACACCAAATCCGCGTCCGGCCTCACCGGCTCTGGAAGCCTCTATTGAAGCATTTAGAGAGAGGAGATTGGTCTGTGAAGCAACGCCTGTGATAAGATCGACTATTTCGCTGATCTTTTTAATGGATTCATTCGTCGAATTGATCATCTCGGTAATATCCTTGATCGCTTCGAACGACTTGCTGCTGCTCGCAGACATCTCTTTAATACATTTGGTCGCTTCATCGCCTGCTTTCGACATCTTCGTGGAGGAATCTCCAAGCTTCTCGGCACTGGAAACGATTCCATCAATCATATTTCCCATATCACCGATGTTACTGTTAACCTTCATGACCGATTCCGACATTGTACCGGTGGCGATGGCCAGGCCATCCATTGCCTTTGTGATCTTGGCGGTTCCGAGAGAAGATTCCCGTGCGAGGCTTGAGGTTGTTTCCATTGAGACTTTCAGTGTTTCGGCGGAACTTTTGATACCTGAAATGGATTTCTTCAAGATCTCCGACAGTCGTTTGGCAGAGGCTACAAGAGTTGTTGTTTCATCAACATGGGATTGTATATCGATATTCAGATCGATATTGCCGTTGGAGAGCATTTCAATATTATCTTTGACTTCGTTGATCGTGCCCGATATCTTTTTCGACAAAACTATGGCCAGGATAAGGAAAAGACTTTCAAGAACTGCAACAATACAAATAATGATCACGCGAAGCTGCCTCTCAGAGGCCTTTACTGATGTTGCGGGCTTTCCGGAAAAGGCCATCCCGACGATGCTGCCGTTGACCTCAAGGGGAAGGTAGTATACATAATAATCTATGCCGTTGATCACAACATCTTCATTATAGAAGTCATTGCCCGCACTGACAGTACTCCAAACCTCCTGACTGGCGGCGGTTCCTTCTATACGCTTGCCGTCCGAACCTATGATGGAGGTCATGAAGCGGATGTTCTTGTTGAAAAGAGTAAGGTCGATACCGGTGTTGCTTGCGATCTTATCAATGTATTCCTCAGGGGCATATTCGCAGAATCCGTCAACCAGATTGGTTTCCGACTCAAGGTCATAAGTATAGTATTCCTTCAGCCCCACCGAAGCGATCTCGAGTTCTTCCCGGATATTACCCTCAATATTCCGGGTCAGTATGGCAGCCGAAACAATTCCAAGAATTATCAATCCTATCGATAACGGGACCAGCGCAAACAGAATGTAGGTTTTCTTAATGGTGAGTCCGGAAACACGTTTTGCTTGTTGTGCCATACAGTATACCCCCTCAATATTCTTTTTTTACATTGTAACATCCTGAATTAACCTGTGTCAATCGAAGAATGTTGCATATAATAGCCGATTTTCGCAAATTAATACGATATAGTGAATAAATATTGTGAATGAATATATATAAAACACTAAATGGGCTATAAGAAATATCAGATATATACAATATATATTTAAATACCCGGTATAAAATGAAGTCAAAATATGTAAATTATACAGAACAAAATAATAGCACCAGTATATGAGCAACCAACCGCATCAACCTTCTGATAGCCGTAAGCACTGCGGCGGTGGCGGCCAAGGGTATGCAGAGCGACTTGAACATGCTGATGTTGTTTTAAGAAAAACATCAATAAAAAATAGGTTGAATAATAGCTATATTGTGTGGTATACTATAGTCACGGAGGAGGTGTTCTCATGACTATAGATACCAACACAATGATTTCCATTACAGAAGCAAATCAGAATTTCTCAAAGGTAACAAGACTGGTGGATGAAAAGGGCACAGCAGTGATCCTTAAAAACAATGTTCCCAGGTATCTTGTTATTGATTTTAGCAAAGCAGATGAGAGTGCAATCGCATCGGATGAAGATGTATTGGCCATTTCAAAGAGGTTATTGGCACAGAATAAAGAGGCATATGAGGTGCTTGCTAAATGAGAACACTGAGCAAAGAGCAGATTCTTATGCTCCATTCTCAATTGATAAAGGCAAATTCATGTTTCTTGCTATAGGAAAGCGGGATGAATTCAATCCATTCTCGAAATGGATCGAACCGAGGCTTTCCCGTCTGGAACGGATGAAAAATATATTTATGTATACGCCGGAATGGGTGCGTAACGGTGACAAAGGCATTGCTTCGATAGTTGCCGGAGTTGAGATGGGGCAGCATTGCCTGATGAATCCGGTACAGGCGAACCTTATGTTTGATGACGGAACTCCTATGGAGCCGAAGCTTCCACGAGGCGTGACCGGTTGGCTTGCTGACCGCAGAGAGGAAAGACGGACAAAAGGTGCATTATAATGAAATTATTGCAGAGAATAAATGAGATATATGGCAAATATCTGTATGTAATTATCCCTTCTGTTACTTTGATCATAGCCTGCATCGAAGTAGTGTATGAGATTGATCATGGTGACATGATGCATATTTTGGCAAATGTATTTATGGGATTTATTTCCCTCGCATTCTGTGGGTTTTACTTAATGTCCGGAAAACAAAGGGTAAGTTATTGTCTGATTGAGTTATATTTATTCATATATACCGTTTTTCTGGCGTTGGATAATCATATACATTTTAATGATATTGCGTGGATAATTTTCTTGCCTTGCGCAATATTCTGCCTGTTTTTCATAATTTTCTATAACAGAAAAGCCGAGTGAAACGGTATAAATAATGCTTTGAAAGATGGAGGCTTTGTATGGTTGGAAAATACCCCGTTGTTACACTATGTGGCAGCACAAGATTTAAAGACCAGTTTATGGAAGCTCAGAAACGGCTTACTCTTGAAGGTAAGATCGTTATCAGTGTGGGCTTATTCGGTCATTCAGGTGATTCGGAAGTTTGGGACGGTATGGATGAGGGAACGCTTACCAAAACCAAGAAGATGCTGGATGACATGCACAAGCGTAAGGTCGATATCCCGGTGTTGAAAGTGTTAAGGTATATGGAGTTGCTCACTGTGGTGGAATGGGTTCAGTCAATGTTGGTGGGATGAATTCCATGCTGAAGGCATGGAAAAGAGTCGCTGCTGATTTATGTAAGAATATAGAAATCCGTGAAGTAGAACTAAGTGATACAGTTCTGAACCGGCTTATCAGCTTTTCTGAGGATTGGGCGGCAGAGAACAGCTGCTATGGCTACAGGGCAAATGACAGATCGGATATCGAGGGAAATCGCATCTTTTTTGCTGAGAAAGACGGCAAGGTTGTCGGGTATCTTTTTGGCAAGGTTTATGAATCCGAGAATATGCAGGCAATAATGCCGAAGGGAACCCCGTATTTTGAAGTGGAGGAGCTGTATGTCTCTCCGGAGCACAGATCCCGCGGGATAGGAGAAAGCCTCTTCAGATATGCCGAAAATGCTGTGAAAAACGAAGCAGAGTACATGGTCCTGAGCACTGCCACAAAGAATTGGAAAGCTATTTTTCATTTCTATCTTGATGAGCTTGATATGCGGTTCTGGAGCGCGAGATTATTCAAGAAGATAGAAGAATAACAGAAGGGAGAATCCAATGTATTACGTACCTGACGGAACCGAAAGATGCGGATTCTATGAATGCGTTGAGTGCGGAAACCGATTTCTCGATATAAGGATCTCGCCGACGCTTGTATGCCCGTATTGTGGCGAAGAGCCGGATATGGAGATCGGTCCGAATGATGATATGCCCGAAATAAAGGAAAGTGCGAAACTTCTCCAGATGCTTGAAGGAGAAGATGTTGAAAAGTATGATACTCTGCTGAGCCTTGCCATAACAGGCGGGGATGAAGGATGGATATGAATAAAAAGAAACAGTGGCTGCTGTTTGCCATACAGAGAGGAAGGAACAACATATGATCGGTATACTTCGCGCCGAGAAGGAATGGCAGCGTGCCGGAGCCTATTCAGTCAGAATACAGGGAATGAACCGTCAGCATCATATCAGTCTGCGGGAAGAGTTTGACGATCATGATGGTGACGGAACGAGATATATCGTCATATTGGATGATGAATACCCGGTAGCTACGGCACGGTTCTACGAATTGAATCCTAAATGTGTTATGCTCGGACGGGTAGTTGTTCTCCCGGAATATCGTAATCAGGGACTTGGAAACAGGTTGTTAAAAGAAGCTGAAGAATGGATACGTGAGCTTGGCTATACACAGATTGACGTTGACAGCAGAACAGTGGCAACCGGCTTCTATGAGAAAAACGGATTTCAGCTTGTTGGTGATAAAGTTGAAAAGAGCGGATGTTTTGAGTGCATCCGGATGAGGAAGAATATATAACAAAGAATTGAGCGGGAAGGTTGAATTATGGAGTATTTTACATCCGGACTTTGCAATACCGCAGGCAAGAAGCAGGTTTTGAGTGGAAAACATCTGCTCTGAAAGGATCGTTATGGAATCAATTTTGATAAAAGATACGACACGTGAGGAGCGTGAGCGGATCGTAGCAGAATCTATGGAGGATGTGATGCAGGTGCTTTCTGAGATCAAGGATCCGGCCATGAGGAAACTGGCGATCGACCAGCTAAAATGTATTGCGCGTATTTCATAGTATTGACTACGGATTCAAACGTTTAACGTGTGCGAAATTGGCAAAACGCAAAAAACACACACGTTAAAGAATTAAAGCGGCTCAAAGCGGCAAAAATAAATATTGATAGCCGCTTAAAGATCTATTAATATACACTTAAAGTGGCTTTACAAGCAAAAAAAGTATTCGCGGAGCCGCTTAAAGAATGG
>JAILIQ010000338.1 GCA_024695205.1 Lachnospiraceae bacterium | reverse complement strand
CTTCCATTGACAATATATGTAGTGGTGCCGCCTTCTCTTAAGAATTCCAAAGACGGGGATTCTATTCCGTAATTCAATGCCAATATATCTTGCAAAGTCTTTTCATCCATGATTGTTATTCCTCTTGTAACTGCCTAAAATGTGGTGGCAGATCCACATACATAGAGCTTTAGAAACGTCTTTTTGCTCCTCCATCCATTCCAAAAAGATGATAGTGCTGCAAGAAAGTTGCTCTTCGAAGTATCCATCCATTCGTATTTCATGACATCAGTCTCCCCATCTTCTTAACCAATATGGCTGTGTTCAAAACTCTTTTTCCACAGTCTTACAGTCGTTGAATTTCGCAAAACCGCCCAAGGCTTTCTCCAATGCTGAATTTAAGGCTTTTGTCTGTCGGATTCCCGGCTCCCACCATAAACCTTTTACATGAAGGGCACCTCTATTACGATCCGGAACTGCCTCAATACGGCCGACAAACCGATCTCCATATACAATCGGTAATGTATAATACCCGTACTTTCTCTTAGCCGCAGGTGTATAAATCTCCCAGGAATACTTAAAATCCCACAAAGCGAATATTAACGCCTTATCCCATAATAGAGGATCAAGCGGGGCAATAAACGACATCCTTGGCTTCAGATCCGCACTTTCGATAAGGATATTTTTCATGAGAGTTTCATCTTCTGTGCGATAGTAAAAAGGTGTCTTTATCCCCTCTACCATAACAAATTTGATCTTATCGGCAGCTGACAGTTCAGAGAGCACTTTTTTCCTTAAATCAGCTTTCATATCAATCCCCAGAAAAGCCGTGCTACTCTTATCCCACAGCAGGCCAACCGCTCCAATTCTTCGCATAACCCGCCATGTGGTCAGACTAAACTCATCAATACACGGATTGTCCGCTTTCAGTATCGCAACAGGAATGTATTTCTCCGCAAGGTCGTAGTACTTACGGCTACCCTTTTTATGGTGAATGATCAGCTCACCCTCCGTATATAACTGTTCCAGAACCGACCTTGCTGCCGGAGACTTTTTCTGCCAGTTACCGCTCCAATGCATCGAAGAATGCCAGTATATCTCACCTTCGATTGGTAATGTATCGCTACAAACCGGGCCATATCTCCTGATAAATGCTACAGCCTCTTCCCTTAATTCATGCAATCCCTCAAAGGTATCTCCCATCTTCTTGGCGCGTTCCCTGAAAGTAACAAAATACGGCCAGTCCTCTACGGACCATATGGATAATTCCTTATCTACATAGTCTACAAGTTTACGATCTTCATACAGGAGTTCTCTCAACATCGTTTTCTTAAAGTCTTTGACTCTTGACTGTAGGGTCAATTCAGCATTCCTGCCGCAAACATCAACCGGATCAAACTGAATACATCCAGCCTGACGCACATAGTCACAGGCTCCTGTCTTGCCTATAAAACGGTATGAACCAATCAAGCCTTGCTTTGCTAATATAAATTGCCTGGCTTGTTGTTTTGTAATAGTTATCATATTCCCCGTCCCCTATCCAAGGTGCGCCTTTCCTCCATATTTTTTGAACATTGATTCTGCGAAATTTTTTAATTTCTCACGTACTTCTATCGGTTCAATAACCTCAACTTCATCTCCAAAGGTACATCAACACCAGACCTATAAAAATTTCATTCTTTGTTACAGGCAAAACGTCATATACGCCGGAATGCACACTATATTATCTTTTATTATCAGGTTTCTTCGTAATATAAAGCACATAAGTATCGTTGAATACGATCCTGTCTCCGGCTTCCTTCACCGCATTCTTAAGAGCATCGAAAAATTCTGTCCTGATCGGTTCCGGGATCACGATATGATCACAATGTGTCCCCGAAAATGCGGCATACTCATCGGCACTGAGCACCCGCCGTCCTTTAAACTCATACTGATCAACTTCAGTAAATCCGTACTCCGGAGCCGCCGTGTACCGGAATGCCCCATGCTTATACGGAATATCAGGCTTATAGTATCTGTCGTACAATTTCTGGATCTTATCGTACAGCGCCTCATCAGACGATCTGTACTCGGAGGAAGTAAGCATCATTGCAAGCGTTCCGCCGGGCTTTAACAGTTTAAAGGTCTTGGTAAACGCAATCTCCTCCGGGATCCACTGAATGGTAGCAGCCGAATAGATCATATCGAACTTCATATCGCCAAAATCATGTGTGATAAAGTCGTCGTTCACAATGTCAAAATTTGGCAGCTTTCCGTACTTTTCCTTCATTTTCCGACAGAGATGCCCGCCGAGTTCGATCGCATGGTATTCGCATCCGGTCCTGAGCACAGGCTCCGTAGCCTGACCGGTTCCTGGTCCGAGTTCAAGCACACGCTTTCCGGGCCCGATCCCTGCGCTGGTATTCAGGAAATCAAACAATTCCTCACTGTATCTGGGACGGAACCTGTCAAACTGATCCGGGATCGTATCGAACACTCTGCGAAACTCATCCTGTTCCAGTTCCTTTATATCTTCGTCCGTCAGCATATGCAGTTCTCTGTTTTCCGCACGCCAGATCTTTCCGACAGTCTCTATCCGCCCTTCTTTGATAAAGAATGCGCTCATATCTTCCATGGCATACACTACCCGGTCCTCAGACATACGAAGCGTCTGTTCATACCGCCACGTATCCCCAGGATCGTGGTGGCAGCTTACCGTAATGTTCGTAAATCCCAGTCCGGCAAACGGTTCCATGGATTCAAAAAAATCCACGGTATTCACTGCCATGTTCATGGAGCCCGCACTCACTCCGAAGATAGCCGCGTGACTGTCAAACAATACCTCAAAGCAGCCTTTCTCACGGATCAGGTTAAGCTGTTCCTCACATGCTCCGCCGCCCATAAGGAAAATGCAGTCTGCATTCTCCACGAGTTTCTTTGCTTCAGACGGATCGGTCCGCTTATCTATCACACAATGATCTTCAAAGGCAAGCCCCTGCTCAGCGAACATCTCATGCATGCCGTCACAGTCATCATCATTTTGGGCATATTCGTTAGGACACGCTGTTATAAAAACAATGCTCTTTCTTATTTTCAGTTCTTCCCGCAGCCTTTTTGTTATTTCTTCCGAAAAATGGTGCTCCGGAAAACCGCTGAATACTGCAAGTAATTCTTTTCTCATCATTTAATGCTCCAAATATATCATCAACAGGGCCAACAACATGGGGAGACTGAGCGAATACACTCATTTTTTGAGCAGATCCTTGAGCAGGAAATATGTATCCTTATATAATTCTTCTCTTCCTTTTTCCAGCAGGTAAACCATATCATCACGGATCGCCGGTTCACTGAAGAGCCCGGTCATATAAGGTGCATAGCGCGTCCCGGCTCCTTCCGCAAGTTCCTTTTGAAAATCATCTATGGTCTTTCCCGGGCGATAGCTTCGCCCCACGCCGTCCGTTGCGGCATCCAGGCAGTCTGCGACACTTACTATGTCTATGATAGTTTTATATGGACTTTTTGAAATATCGAAATTCCCGGGATATCCCCGGCTTCCGTCATACCATCGGTGGTGTCCTCGGATCACGTCCACATAAGCTTCTGTAGAGATGTGACGTCCGGCAAGGTCGGCTCCTTTGTCCGGATGGCTGCGGATCAGGTCAAATTCCGACTGCATGATCCCTCTGCCATACATGGAAATAGTATCGATCACATAAAGTTTTCCGATCCAATGCCGTGAGCTCCTCCGAATGGCTTTTGTTCGCATCGATGAAGCCGTTAAGACTTTAAATCCCGGGCATTACCCTTCCTCCCGAAACGGGAACATATGCGCCTGTTGTAAAACTTGCAAGATCGGATGCCAGAAATGCTACCATCTGAGCTATCTCCGCATCGGTCCCGCGCCTTTTCAGCGGCACTGTGCTGTCATATTCCGGTATTACTTCACTGTTATTTTCACGATCACGTTCGCTGATCGTCCATCCGGGTGCAACCTGATTGACTGTTATCCCGTATTCCCCGACTTCCTTCGCAAGGACACGGATAAACCCGTCAAGTCCTTTCTTGGCCGATGTATAGGCCGAGCAGTTCGGTTCCGCCAGGGCCGAGCATTCCGTATTTATCGCGATAAAACGCCCGTAATGCTTCTCTTTCATTGCCGGGATGAATTCTTTTGCCATATAGACATTGTGCATGACACAGGATTCAAACTGGGAGAAATAGTCCTTGGGATCCTGCTCGAGTACCGTTTTCCAGTCATACTGGATCACCGCATTGCAAACCACTATATCAGGATCACCGAGCTGCTTCGATATGGCGTCATGCATGGCTCCGATCGACTTTCCGTCGGTAATGTCAGCCTGAAATGCAGCAGCTTTCCTTCCTTTTTCGGTGATCAGATTTACAAGCTCTTCAGCCTTTGTCCTGTTGGAATTATAGTGCACCGCTATATCCGCTCCGCAGTCAGCGAGCATCTGTGCCATAACCCTCCCAAGCTGCCCCGAGGCTCCTGTGATGACCGCAAGTTTTCCGGTAAGATCGATCTTAAGCATATTTCATTCTCCTTCCTTTTGCAATCCTGATCCGTATACAGGCCCGAAAGAAGTCCGGGTACGCCTGTCGGACATACCCTCCCGGTATGATCCCACAGGAAGATGATCCACCGCCCCCCCCGGCTTACTCTCTGGTCTTCGCGCCCATGGCCTTTAAAACCTGTTTGCGCTCATACATCATGCGGTCGGCTCTTTCAAATACGTCGTTGAGCTGTTTATCGCTGCTTTCAAGTTTTGAGCAGCCTATTGAAACAACGACATCCCTTGCGGCAATATTGGCCTCTGCTTTTCGATTGAATGCATCGACCACTTCTTCCATGGTATCATAACCTACGCCCTGAAGCAGGACTACAAATTCATCTCCGCCTATCCTGAATACCGAACCGTGTGAAAAATACTCACATATCAGGGCAGATGCATCCCGGATCAGCTTGTCGCCCGCGGCATGTCCCTGAGTATCATTCACATATTTAAGCCCATTAATGTCACATACGACCATGGCAAGCCTGTCTATCCGGCCTTCCCGTATCCCCTGATTGATATTATCCTCTGAGTTCGCATATGCATGCTTGTTCCTGATTCCGGTCAGGGAATCGGTATTGGCCATACTCAGGAAATTCTTGCTGTTCTCCTTCTCCGCTTCAAGCTGCTTGCTTGAAATGGATCTGAGCATCAGAAGAAGGATTCCCGCAAACAACAGCATCGACACCATTGTGAAAATGATCTGATATCTGCTGAAAGAGCTGTTTTTCTCGCTGACGCCGCGAATCTGCTCATGGATGACGCTCTCGCGGATCAGAACCAACATTTCCCAGTCAGTCCCGGGGATCGGTACATAAGAAAGGGTTGCGTCAATATCTCCGGAAGATACAAACACGCTTCCTTCCGTACTGTTTTCAAAATCCTCCCGGAGAGCTTTCCATTTGTCCCCGGTAAGCAGAGGTTTGGTCGCCTCGATAATATTCTGGTCCAGTACAACGGGTCCAAGCTCCGTATCCGACAGATTTACACCGGTTTTCGAATACAGGCCGAAATAAGTTCTGCCCTGATCATCGAAAGCCAGCAGATCTACAATGTCCTGAAAATCGATCTGGACAAGACAGGCTTTAAACCGTTCGCCCATTATCGTAAGGCCGTTTGTGGGAATGGCAAGGCAGAGCTGTTTTGACGAGCCGTACAAAAAGACCATGCTTATGACCCTTTCTTCCATTTTCTCCGATGAAAGGAATTAATGACGGCTTCCGCCCATATATGTCGTATATTGTGTATAAACGATATTGTCTTCATTTATCAGGGCAAAACGGCTCAGCGACAGCAGTGAAGTGATCTTTCCGATCGTATCCCGCAGATCTTCCTGGGTCTCGATCCCTTCATTTTCGAAAATGGAGAGAGCTTTTTCCATATGTTCGAAATTGTTGTTGATCAGGTTCATTACCGTCTTGGCCCGGCGATCCGCCATAGCTTCCGGATAGAATGAGCTGATCGCAGAAACCGCGTCATCCGTTGCCGAGATGATCTGTCTTGATGCCCACACCGAATTGAAGACCATCATAAGCATGATAAGAAATACGCCAACTGTCGCTGTTAGCACAAAAGTCCTGTTTGTGATCGATCTTTTTTTGTTCATGATATGTCACCATAGAGTAATTTAAGCATTAATGAGGCATCATCCCGATAGATGATGGTAGTTTTTTCCGGATATTTTTCAGGGTATTCATTGCCCGGCTGCAGCCCGTCCGCTATCTTTACAGCTACCATGATCGTATCAAATACGATAGAGTAACAATCCTGCACCCCAAGGCAGTAGATCACGCCGTCACGCAGATAATGAAGCGCTTCGCGGTCATGATCCATACCCACAATGACAGCCTTACTGTTCTGCTCCGTTACAGCTCTTGCGGCACCTACAGGATTGCTCATGTTGCCGCATACGATCCCGTCAATGTCCGGATACTCATTAAGTATTTTTTTAGTCAGCTCATAAGCCATACTGACCGAGTCCATATCATATTCAGTAGCTACGATCTCCATGTCTGTGTACTTGGAGATCACGTCTTTTGCACCTCTTGCCCTGTCCTCGTGACAGGTTGCCCCAAAGCTTCCTACCAGGATCGCTACCCTGCCTTTATATCCGAGCCTTTCGCAAAGAGCTTCGGCCAGATCCCTGCCGTCCTCATAATTATGCGTATTTCCCACATAAGCTATCCTTTTGCATTCCTCCGAGGCGTCAGAGCTTGAAAATGTCATGATCCTGTTGCCTTCATCAACAAGTTCATCCAACAGCGGTGAAATAATATCTTCGTCAGCTACATCCACGCCGATCACATCATAATCACCTTTTGCCGCCTGCAGCAGTCTTTCGGTCTGATCGGCTGCCGAAGCCGCTAAAGGAGCCATATACTCATATGTGATCGTAACCCCTTTTGCCAGAAACTGCCTCTGCGCTTCCTCCATGCCCAGAGCTATGGCATCCCACCACGAATGGACCGTTTTGTAGGTAAAATAGAAATTATAATGATCCCTGGCCGGGACATATGAATCGAGTTCACGGTTGAAATTAACGGCTTCTCTTACATCATTATCAACTGTTTCGGAAAAGCCGCTGTCCTGCTCCCGATCGGTTCCGCCCTGTGAGGGACTTCCCGTCACATTCCCATCGGTTCCCGATCCCGCGGAGCAGCCCGTAAAGACAAAGACTGTAAGCACCGCGGTCAATAATAGGATCGTTTTCATTATTTCTTTTTCTCACGCAGCACGCCTCCTTTTCCATTTTACGGAAATGATCAAATCTCTTATATACTTTTTACGCCTTTTCCCGCGCATAGTCAATAATCAGACGTATTTACTTCTTGGGGGGGGAGCTATGGGGTGGTGTCCGGGGGCCTGTGGGTGAGCTATGGGGCGGTTGGTCTCTGAGGTGAGCTATGGGGACGGGGTCAGTGGGTCATTTTTTCTTTAAAAAAATGACCCACTGACCCCGTCCCCATAGCTCACCTCAGAGACCAACCGCCCCATAGCCCACCCCCCCCCCCAAAAGCAAGCACGCCTGCTTGCTGACTATTCGCGGGAAAAAGCGTAAAAAGGATATAAGG
>JAILIQ010000328.1 GCA_024695205.1 Lachnospiraceae bacterium | reverse complement strand
CGTCCCCCTAGCTCATTCGTTTGTATCGATATTAACAGGGGCGCCGCACTTTTTTTGTGCGACACCCCTTTTTTATTTAAGCTTTATTCTGTGCGTCAACCAGACTCTCACCGCCGAACATCTTGCGAAGCTTCGGCTTTTCGATCTTGCCGGTGGGATTTCTCGGGATCTCCATGAAAACGATCTCATGAGGTCTCTTATAGCGGGGAAGCTTAAGACAATACTCGTTCATCTCCTCAAGTGTCGCCTCAAACCCTTCTTTGATCTCTATTGCAGCAAGCGTTGTCTCGCCGAGACGCTTATCCGGGATGCCGATAACAGCGGCATCCTTTATCTTATCGTTTGTACGAAGGAAGTCTTCGATCTGGACGGGATAAATATTTTCACCGCCGCTGATGATAACATCCTTTTTACGGTCAACAAGGAAGATAAATCCGTCCTCATCCTCCATCGCCATATCACCTGTATAGAGCCATCCTTCGCTGTCCAGGACTTCTGCGGTTGCTTTCGGATCATTGTAATAGCAGTCCATGACACCGGGACCTTTTACAGCAAGCTCGCCGACAGCGCCTTTTGTTACAGGCTGACGCTTCTCATCTACGATCTTGGTCTCCCAGCCGAAACCTGCCTTGCCTATCGCACCAACTTTATGAAGATTTTCAATGCCAAGGTGAACGCAGCCGGGTCCGATGGACTCGGAAAGTCCGTAATTTGTATCATAATCGTGCTCAGGGAAGATCTTTTTCCATCTTTGAATCAGACTCTGAGGAACGGGCTGTGCGCCGATATGCATAAGTCTCCACTGGTCAAGCTCGTAATCCTCGAGCTTCACATCCCCGCGGTCGATAGCATCAAGGATATCCTGTGCCCACGGAACAAGAAGCCATACGATCGTACAATGTTCCTTGGATACCGCTCTTAATATGGTTTCTGGCTTGGTACCCTTAAGAAGTACTGCCCTTCCGCCTACAAGAAAGCTTCCGAACCAGTGCATCTTAGCGCCTGTATGATAAAGAGGCGGAATGCACAGGAAAACATCATCATGGTTCTGATGATGGTGGTTCTGCTCACATTTGCAGGAATGCATTAAAGCCATATGTTTATGCAGGATCGCCTTGGGAAATCCCGTTGTTCCCGATGAAAAATAGATCGCCGCATAATCATCGTCGGTCAGCGGTTCATTCGTAAAATTACTTGAGCAGTTCGCAGTAAGTGAATTGTAATCTTCGGCAAATGTAGGACAATTGCCGCCTACATAGAACAGCAGCCTGTTGCGGCTGATCTCCTCTGCGATCTCCTCTACACGGCCTATAAATTCGGGACCGAATACAAGTATGTCAACCTCTGCAAGATCCAGACAGTACTTGATCTCGTCCGACGCATATCTGAAATTGAGCGGTACGGCAAGCGCGCCGGTCTTTAAAACTCCAAAATAGATCGGCAGCCACTCAAGGCAGTTCATAAGCAGGATGGCAACCTTATCGCCCTTCTTTACACCGCGTTTACGGAGCAGATTGGCAAAACGGTTGGCCTTCTCGTTAAATACACTCCAGGTGATCTCCCTGCGGTAATGAGTCACAGGATTCGGCTCGATCAGATCGTATTCCTTCCAGGTGACTCTGCGCCGTTCGGTCACTTCGGGATTGATCTCGACAAGCGCAACCTCATCCCCGTACAATTCACAGTTTTTGTCCAAAATATCAATAATAGGCATGATATCCTCTTTCTGCGGTCTTCTGATCCGCGGCTCATGATTACAGGGTGTGGTCATGTAAAAATCCGGCAGGAACACACCTTTGGGCAGATTCCGATCATAATTATCGGGCCGCCATGCTCCACTATATCACTTTAACGCAGAAAAGTCAAATAATAAAAACCCAAAATTTTAAATCCGTACAGGGATCAGATGAACCAGTCACAGTCCTTCATCACATCAAGCATATGTACACATTTTTCCGAAAGTCTTACGCAGAAATATTTATAACTGTCAGACAGCCTGTAATCAAATGCTATTACATATCTTTCTTCCGGATTGCTAAAATCAATATTGATCAGTTCAAAGGGGATCTCCCTGCTGAAAGCACCATCCGCCGGTATAGGATTGCCGTTCTCATCATATGTTTCGGTTTTCTGGAATATCTGATATAAATACCCGTCGATGAAAAGGTCATCATAACTGATATTTCCGTCTTTAACATCCTCAAGAAATGCTTCGTAAAGTTTCTGTGAATCCTTATCGGAGCAAGCTGCGGTTTCCTGATCCAGATCTTCAAGAAGATATGCGGAGCCGATATCCGAAGCGGAAGCGCCTCCGAATTTCAGCCCTACTATCAAATCCTTTCTTTTCATTGTATCCTGAAGATGCTGATAGGCTTTTGTATCGGGAGGCAGTCTGTATGTCCTTTCGATGCTCGTATTATCGGACATGTAATAAACGATCCTGAAATAAGTATTCTCCTCAATATAAGGATCAGTATAAGACCAGCCCTCATTTGTTGCTTTTGCGACCTTATCCATCTCATCTACTATATCATGATGGACCGATAGCATCTCATTTATTACATTTTTATCATAGACCAATGCACCTTTCATATCGAAATGACCGCATATCACAGAGATCGATCTGATATCGTTTTGGTCGGGTACATAATTATTCTGTTTTGCAGCGAAGAAGCATACTATAAGTGAGAGAAGGAATGCTGCCACGGCAAAACAAACAGTCTCATATTTGAATCTGTAAACAAGCTTTTTTGCCTTTATCTTATCATTTTGAGACGCATCGATATCTTCCTGATTTTTGGCAAGCTTAAAGATATGCACGCTCTTCCTGATCAGCATCTGTGCTATTATGAACCCAAGCACACCGAATATTACGATAAATACGATCATTACAAACTTCGAAGCTGTATATCCGGGTCTTACGGTTGCCAGCATTATGCAGGTAAGCAATAACGAAAAACTGAATGCAAAGCCCCATCTGAATATCGGTTTGGCAAATCCGAACGCAACTGTATCGCCTGCAGACTCGCTTTGTCTGTATTTATAAAGAAAATACGCGATCAATGCGAAAACAACAGCGCAAACGGCTCCGGTCACAAGCTCGGGAAGCAGCATTTTCAGGATCTCACCCGCCTGGTAGTACGGCCTGTGAGAATCATATATCAGTATCTTATTCATAAAGAAGGTCACAGGCGATACGATCCCGAATATCCCGTCGGGCAGAAAATAATCGACACTGCATCCGACATTTATCAATGAAATGACTGTGACGCATAATACGTTGATTCCGAGCACATAAACAAGAAATATAACATATATCGTACCGGCGAACCATCCCTGTCCCGACAGCATATTGCACACTACCGCAAACATATAGAAGAATGCAGCCATGATCAGCGAAGCCAGAAGCCATATGCCAAGTGCTTTGACCGCATTAAATCCGATGCTTGCGCATACGAAAAGCGATATTATATCCGTTATCAAAATCGGCACTGCGATCATCGCAAATCCGGAAAGAAGGTTCGTAAAAAACAGCTGTTTCCTGTCTGAAGGCAGTGAATGAAAGAAATTGACCGAGGCATTTCTGTGCATATATCCGAATACATTCAATGCCGTAAGCAATCCTGCTCCTATCGCGTAAAACAGACTCAGGATCAGATAACCGCACAGAATGCTGTTTTCAAGATCGGTAAAAAGCGATTGCACCCTGTATCCCGCATATGAAGAGGGATTTATCCTGAACCCAAAGTAGATAGTGACCGGCATGGCCCAAATATAACCGAACAGAAAAATAGCGGGCAGCAGCCAGAACCGTCTTATATTTTTGAAGAATACAGTCTTATTAAAGAATGATGTCTTTGACTTCATAATTCTCCCCTCCCAGTTCATAGATAAATATTTCCTCCAGCGTCAGAGGGATCGCATCAAGTACGATAGGGTCAAGTGCTGCGAACCTTGCCTTCACCTCATTGGTCTCACCTCTGACGATCAGCGTCTTCACTGTTCCGAGGCTTGTTTCGTGAATGATCTCAAAGCCGCTCAGATCAGGCTCAGCACCGTCCTTAAATGCCACCTGTATCTTCGAAACATTGCCCTGCAATGAAGAAAGCGATCTTTCAAGCAATACCTTACCCTTGCTCATGATGCCGACATGATCGCATACATCCTCAAGTTCACGCAGGTTGTGCGATGAAACAAGCACCGTTGTTTCGCGTTCCGCGACATCCTGAAGCAGCAGGCTCCATACCTGACGCCGCATTACCGGATCAAGACCGTCAACCGGCTCATCAAGCACCATAACATCTGCTTTGCAACATACAGCAAGCCAGAAAGCGACCTGCTTCTGCATACCTTTCGACATCCTTCTTATCTGCCTGTTTAACGGTATTTCCTCAAATACCTCTTTAAGTTTCTCATAACGCTCGGAATCGAATTCTTTGTACATTCCTTTATAGAACTTCATCATATCCTCGATGTCCGCCTGTGGGAAGTAGAACAGTTCATCCGGAATATATGCGATCCTGCCCTTTACTTCGGCATTTTCCCAAACCGGTTCATTATCTATCAGAACTCTTCCCGAATCCGGTCTGTAAGCGCCGGTAATATGACGGATCAGCGTAGATTTTCCGGCTCCGTTCGGTCCTACAAGTCCGTAAACGGAACCCTTTTGTGCATGCAGATTTACGCCGTCAAGCGCCTTAAATCCGTCAAATTGTTTTTTTAAATCCTCAACCTTGATCATCTTTAACCTCCATGTCGGGAGCTATATCAGCGCAGCTGATCCTGAGCGATTTTATCTCTTTCAAAAAGCTCCCGTATAATCCGATAAATATCCCAGTGAAATGATCATTGATCATAAACATCATCCACCCATGATTTTACGGTTTCCTTTGTAACATTGACAGCTTTCAGTTCTTTGGCAACAGCTGTAAATTTATCCTTCAGCTCACCTTTCATCCTGTCCAGGGTCTCGCTTCCGCCCGATGCAAATGAACCCTTTCCCGGAACGGAATAGATATACCCTTCGCTCTCAAGCTCCCTGTATGCCCTCTGTATCGTGTTCGGATTGATCGACATACTCGATGCCATCTCCCTGACACTCGGAAGCTTCTGATCGGCTGCTATTGCTCCCGTAACCAGTAGCTTTCGA
>JAILIQ010000219.1 GCA_024695205.1 Lachnospiraceae bacterium | reverse complement strand
ACTTCATAAACGTTGCCATTTACGGTAATCGTATAATTCTTCATTTTAAAAACCTCCTGATAAAATCATATATAATTATCTAAGTCTTCTGATGCTTCTTACAACAAGCGCGTCCGCAGGAACAGCATAGCCTGTCTCGGCTTCGAACGCAGCGATCGCGGCTGTGATGACTGCAGCGATCTCTTCATCCTGTGAAGCGGTATCAACTGTTTCAACGACTGCGGGAGCAGCCTCTTCCTGCTTGGGTTCAACTGTCTTGGGAGCTGCCTTTTTCGAAAATGAGGTAAATATCTTACCTTCGAGAGCAATCACACACGAGATGAACGCCAGCGTAATGAATACTATGGAAATACCCATTGCAGTATTCAGACCGGCCTTGCCCATCGTCGCACCAAGACTTTCTTCAGCGAGGAATATCAGATTATTTAAACCCATATTTCCACCTCACTTATACTGTCTTATACTTTTTGCCGGGTCTGTCTTCAGCCTTCAGATAAAGCATCTCGAAAGCATACAGTACATTTCTTCTGACATCCTCCGGAGCAATGATCGCATCAACATATCCGCGTCTTGCGGCAGCTTCGGCGCTGAGCTGCAGTTTCTCATACTCAGCCTTGGCAGCCTCGTCCTTCTTATCTCCCGTCAGGATCTGAACAGCAAGATCGGAAGCCATGGGTCCGATAAGAGCACCCTCAAGCGCAAATACCATATCCGCACCTGTCGACTTGGAATTCATAACAGTGTAAGCGGAACCGATTCCTTTTACGATAACGTTGACCTTGGGACATGTTGCATCCGCAAATGCCGCCATAAGTCTGGCTGCCTCGCGTGAAAGCTTCTTCTCTGCACACATGCAGGAAGCATATCCGTCAACATTGGTAACCGTAAGTACAGGAATATCAAATGCATCGCAGAATTTCACGAATTTCTCTGCCTTTTCGCAGCCGCCGGCTGTAAGCTTGGTATCAAATTTCTCAGCAGCCTTGCCGTCCTTAAGAACAGCAGCACGATTGGCTACAGCACCGATCGTTACACCGTCAAGCTTGATAAAGCCGGTAACCATTTCTTTAGCAAAATCCTTCTTAACTTCAATGAAGAATCCGTCATCGGAAATATCGGCAAGCGCAACCGCAGGATCCTCAGCCTCGCCGGCAAATCCTGCCGTCAGACGGTTAAGATCGTCATTGCACTCCGAAAGTACCGCATCATCTTCATTGCATGAAGGGATGATCGAAACAAGATTCCTTACTTCATTGAGAAGCTCGGTCTCGCCCTCGGCACAAAAATCGGCAGCGCCGCATTCAGCCTTGAAAGCAGCCGATGCAGTATCGCATTTGTCCGTATTGTTACCCTTTACCACATTGGGAGTATTTAAGAACAGCTTGCCGTTCTTTTCAACGAATACGAAATCATTAAGAGATGCAGAAACAGAAAGTCCGCCTCCGCAGCTGCCCAGAATAACCGCGATCTGAGGAATAACGCCCGATGCAAGAACCTGTTTGGTCATAACCTGGCCAAGTCCTTCAAGCGCATCTGTAGCCTCTTCGATGCGAAGACCGCCGCAGTCGATAAGACCGATAACAGGAGCACCGCATTTCATAGCCAGGTCATAGATCCTTGCGATCTTTGCGGCATGCATCTCACCGATCGTACCGTTAAGAACAGAAGCGTCCTGAGCATAAACATAAACCGGACCGTCATTGATCGTTCCGTAACCGGTGATCACGCCGTCCGAAGGAGCTTCTTTTGCCTGTAGATTAAAATCAGTATTTCTTTTGGTAACAAGAGCACCGATCTCTACAAAACTGTTGTCGTCAAGCAAGGTCAGAACTCTGTCCTTTGCTGACAGTTTGCTTGAATTACCCATTACTTACCTCCGTATTATACATTTAGTCGCGCAAAAATGCTGCCGCACTTTCATGCCCTGTGCATGAAAACAGAACAGGCAAACAGCGCAAACCAATTTTCACCGCATACCATTATATATTGTGTACAACAAAAAAGCAACTAAAAAAGATGACTAGTTAGCTGCTACTTTCCAAGGACTTTTTGTGCTTTATTTCCAAATCGGGACAGGGAAAGATCAGCTGAAGACAATAAAACGGGACGGTCCTTCTCTCGCCCGAAGAACCGTCCCGTTGTAATCGTAAAGATCTTTGTTGCCTGTAATCTTATTTGAAATATTCCACTGCCGATCTGAACATTCCGATGTCGTAATTGCCGGGAACATTCCTGTAAAGGCCGGCTCCGACACGTTCCGAATGGCCCATCTTGCCGAACACCCTGCCGTCCGGAGAAGTGATGCCCTCGATCGAATACATCGAATCGTTCGGGTTGTAGCGTACATCACCGGTAGCATGGCCCGCTATATCAACATACTGGGTTGCGATCTGACCGTTCTGCGCAAGTGTTTTGATCAGCGCCTCCCTGGCTATGAATCTTCCTTCGCCGTGCGAAATGGGCACTGTATAGATATCTCCCGTGTTGGTATGCGCAAGCCAGGGTGATTTGTTCGATACGATCCTGGTCCTCACGATCCTGGACTGATGGCGTCCAATGGTATTAAATGTCAGCGTCGGACAGCTTTCATCGGTATCGGTTATCCTTCCGTAAGGAACAAGTCCGAGCTTGATCAGTGCCTGGAAACCGTTGCAGATACCGCACATAAGACCGTCCCTGTTCTCAAGCAGATCGGTAACGCCGTCTTTTATCGCATCATTGCGGAAGAACGCCGTAATGAACTTGCCGCTGCCGTCAGGCTCATCACCGCCCGAAAAACCTCCGGGTATGAAGATCATCTGCGATTTCTTAAGCTCTTCGGCAAATTCCTCAATGCTCCTTGAGATCGCATCTCCGGTCAGATTTCTGATAACAACGATCCTGGCTTCGCCGCCGGCATCCTCAACAGCCTTGGCGCTGTCATATTCGCAGTTCGTTCCCGGAAATGCGGGTATCAGGACTCTGGGCCTTACGATACCCTTCGGTGCGGTGCTGCGGGTTACGGCTCCGACATAAACGAAGTCCTCCATGGGCTGCTTACGCGTTGCGATATTGCAGTTGTAAACATTTTCAAGCTTGCCCTCGTAAACGTCGAGCAGTTCACCGAGGGAAACCGCTTCGTTACCGAGTGCGATCCTTCCCGAAGGGGTTGTATGACCGATAACCTCGGCACATTCGGGAATCGATGTTCTGTCTTCGTCAAGAGTTTCCTCATCCACGTCAAGTTCGAGCAGGAATGAAGCATAATCATATCCGAACAGCTTTCTTATATCGCATGAAGGATTAAAATCAAATCCGATGCCGTTGCCAAGGCACATTTTAAGAACAGCCTCGGCGATGCCTCCGATCCCGGGAGTATAGCATGCAAGCACCCTGCCGTCGTGCATCAGTCCGCTAACGCATTCAAATACCTTAAGCAGCGATCCGGTATCGGGAAGTCCGTTGTCCCCGTATTCCGGCGCGATCCTGACAACTGCATGTCCGGCACCTTTAAATTCCGGAGAAACGATATCACTGACCTTCTGTGTCGTTACCGCAAATGAAACCAGTGTGGGCGGAACATCGATCTCTTCAAACGAACCGCTCATTGAGTCCTTACCGCCGATCGCGGCGATCTTCAGATCCATCTGTGCCTCAAATGCTCCGAGAAGTGCCGCAAGAGGCTTGCCCCAGCGTTTCGGATCTGTACGGAGCTTTTCGAAATACTCCTGGAATGTCAGATAAACATCTTTAAATTCAGCACCTGTAGCGATCAGCTTGCAGACCGATTCGATAACTGACATGTAAGCGCCGTGATAGCGGCTCCTGGTCATGATATAAGGGTTATAGCCCCAGCTCATCAGCGAGCAGTCATCGGTATGTCCCTTTTCGATGCTGATCTTCTGGACCATTGCCTGTATGGGTGTAAGCTGGAAACGTCCGCCGAAGGGCATAAGGACAGTCCCTGCTCCGATAGTCGAATCAAACCTCTCGGAAAGACCGCGTTTCGAGCAGATATTAAGATCATCGGCTATAGCCTTGTATTTCTCGGCAAACCGGTCTTTTGATCTGTCACCTGCGGCATCGCCCGTTACCTTTCCGGCACCGTAAGGCTCACACATGTCGGGTGTTACGGTTATATCAATATGCTTCTCCGCACCGTTTGAATTCAGGAACTCGCGGCTGATATCCACGATGACATCGCCGTTCCACTTCATGATCAGACGATCGGTCGATGTGACTTTTGCTACCGGAACAGCCTGAAGGTTCTCAGATGCCGCAAGCTCAAGGAATGCATCGGCGTCCTTGGCTTCGACAACGACCGCCATTCTCTCCTGCGACTCACTGATCGCAAGCTCTGTTCCGTCAAGACCTTCGTATTTTTTGGGAACCGCGTTCAGATCGATCTCAAGACCGTCCGCGAGCTCTCCTATGGCAACCGAGACTCCGCCGGCGCCGAAGTCGTTGCATCTCTTTATCATGCGGGTTGCGCGGCTGTTCCTGAAGAGCCTTTGAAGCTTGCGTTCTTCGGGAGCATTGCCCTTCTGAACCTCTGCCCCGCAATTCTCGACCGAATGGGAATCATGAGCCTTTGAAGAACCCGTAGCTCCGCCGATACCGTCACGACCGGTGCTTCCACCGAGCAGGATGACGACATCACCGTCGGAAGGCACCTCCCTGCGGACATTCTCTGCGGGAGCCGCGGCTATCACGGCACCGATCTCCATTCTCTTGGCGGCATAACCGGGATGGTACAGTTCATCTACGATGCCGGTAGCAAGACCGATCTGGTTGCCGTACGATGAATATCCCGCTGCAGCCGTTGTTACAAGCTTTCTCTGGGGA
>JAILIQ010000179.1 GCA_024695205.1 Lachnospiraceae bacterium | reverse complement strand
CCCTGCTTTTTGACGGTTTCAGCAAGGATGAGTTCCGCAGCCGCTGCAAGGAACTTGCCATCTTCGGTTCAGGTATGTTTGACGCTTCCAAAAAGGTCAGTGCACTTTCCGACGGAACCAAGACAAAGCTCATGCTCGCCGGAGTCCTCTCACGTAAGACCGATCTGCTGATCATGGACGAGCCCGCATCTCCGCTCGACCCGCTGATGCGTGACAAACTCTGCGAACTGATCCGCGAATACCTGAATTCCCATGAAGGTTCAAGCGTATTCTTCTCAACTCACAATATTTCCGATATGGAAAATGTCACCGACTATGCGATCATCATGGAACACGGTCAGGTTGTGGAGCGCGGCTTTGTCGAGGACCTCAAAGAAAAATACATTACTGTCAGAGGTGAAGCAGCCGATATCGAAGCAGCGAAGAAGGTCCTCTATACCATTACAACCTCCAATTACGGTTTTGAAGGCATCTGCCTTGCAGAAGATCTCGACAAGCTCGCAGGTCTTGATATCACAACCGAAACTTCAAGCCTTTTCAAGATCAGTGTTGCGATCATGAAAAAGAATTCACTTGTCAGCATGTGATCGGGTGAAGGAGGATCAAACATCATGAAGCATAAATTTGAAGCCGAATTCCGGGCCTTTGCCGGAAAGACCTATTTCCTGCTCACGGTCCTTGTCTTTCCGGTCGCCTGCATGATCAGCTACCTTCTGTCCGGGATGATCTGGCAGCTCGGAGTGATCATCGCACCTATCATCTGCATGCTTGTTCTCGGATTTCTCGACTATTTTGCCTTTGCGGGAGCCAATTCCCGGCATGCACACGGTATGGAGCTTTTCAAGAGTTCTACACGCGGTGAAATACTTTTCAAAAGAGCCCTTAAACAGGACCTCATCAACAAATCAGTCATCAGTTTTGCCGCATCCGTCATTTCCGGCACATTTGCAGCCCTCAATACGGAAAAACTGCCCGATCTGCTGTTTGTTGTATTTTACTGTTTCGGTGCTTACGCTACCGGCCAACTCGTCCTGAGGCTGGTTCTCTTTCTTACCAGAAAAAAAGGACTCACCATGCAGACTCATGCTCTGATACTGTATCTTGTGTACTTTGTTGGCTCGATACTGTTTATACCGCTCATCTTTGTCTCGGAAACCGGATCCGCTATCATAATGGGTATCTATACCGCCGTTGCGGAAATTTTAAGCGTACTTTCCGCGATCTTGCTGTTCCGTTCCTGTGTGAGGGCATATTCATCCGCCTTCTATGACATTTAAACGAAGTGACCGTCAGGAACACATTACAGAAAATCTTCAACGCTCAATAATCGGAGGCAGCAAATGAAAAGATTTATCAAATCCTTGAAATTATTAAAATACGGTCTTCAGGCAAAGACCCTGCTCATTCTTACCGTGTTCTTTTTTGTGGCCGGTGTGCTGATAGAATTATTTTTGGCGAACGTCGGATCAGATATCGTTTCAGGTCTGTATCTGTCCATTTCCGGCGTATACATATATCAGCTGATGGTGACTCCGACAGCTTCATCGCTGGTACAGACGTCCTCTTACAAATACGCCCTTCAGACCAAGTACCCGACCATCATGACTATGTGCACAACACTCTTTACCTTCAGTATTTTCGTATGTCTGAGAGTTTACCGCATAGCAAATCTCGGCGGCAGGGAATTCAGTGAAGCCACTATGACGACATCGCGAGGCATATTTGTCACAGCACTGCTTTGCGGAATATTGCTTACCTACAATGGAATCTGTTTCAAAAAATATATCCTTTCGTTTATTTTATTATTTGCAGTTGTCTTTCTGATCATCGCTACCGGATCGTTTGATTATCTGTCTTCCGCTTTATCATTTACAGACAACTTCAGTTATTCCACACTTATCATTTCAAGCTACGCGCTCGTCGTGGCGGGCGGAATACTGGGATGGCTGGTATCAATCCTCTGCTATCGCATGCCCATCGATGCGCTTTCTGTCAGAAGTGCACTGAGACA
>JAILIQ010000170.1 GCA_024695205.1 Lachnospiraceae bacterium | reverse complement strand
TGATATCGGATGCCAAACTCTCTGGCATAGGTAAAACCACTTTTGCCATAAAAGTCAATATTCCCTTCAAAAAGAACAGCCCCGAAGCCCATTTCCGCCGCTTTCTCCAAAGAATAGTCCAGCAAAGCCTTTCCATAACCCTGACGCTTCAGCTCCGGGGTGATGCCTATCGGACCCGATTCTGTCAAGTAGTCACTAAAAGAATTTTTTTCTTCTTCCCTCTTTTTCAACCTACGGAAAAGAGACCGATGTTGCTCGATCTCTTTCCCTCGGTATCAACCGAATAATCCTTGTTTTCGTTTAGCCAAAGATCTGTCCCGGCAGCTTCAGCTTCTCCTTAGGTGGGAAGCTCCTGTCAAATTTCTCAACATCCTCGTCCTTCACATAGTACCCCTGTGGTGTCTGGTAAACCCCCGTGACACCATCCAGGTATCCCGGTTTTAGTTCCTTGCAGAGAAAGAACGAATCATCCGCATCCTCCGGCAGATCATGGTACCGGATGCCAAACTCTCTGGCATAGCTAAAACCACTCTTCCCATAGAAGTCGATGTTGCCCTCAAACAGGACAGCGCCAAGATCCATCTCGGCAGCCTTCTCCAAGGAGTAATCCAACAAAGCCTTTCCATAGCCCTTGCGCTTCAGCTCCGGAATTATGCCTATAGGCCCCATGGTTGCCGCTGGGATAACTCTGCCGTCATCCGCCACGATGACTGTCCTCATGAACATATTCTGTCCAATCAGTTTCCCATCCAACTCCATGACAAAATCCAGTTCCTTCATGAACGCCGGATCATCCCTCAGCACATGGATCACATAATGCTCACTGCATCCCGGACGATACACATTCCAGAACGCCTCCCTGACAAGGTTCTCAACCACCCTGTAATCTTCGGTTTTCTCTAAACGAATAGTGTAGTCGTTTTTATTCAATGTTTTTACCTCCTGAAAACTTGTGACCAAAAGCTGCTTTTCAGCGGGAGGCTTGTCCGATTGTCTGCAAACCTCCCGGTCAGCCTACAATCTCCAATGTATTGTACTTTTTCAAACAGCACTCTCCTTAAAACATAATTTTGACTGGAAACACAGCCATTATACCACATATCGGCTAAATTTCTATGATTTTTAAGAATCCTTCAGCAAGAAAAATGCGCCTATACAATACTCTGTTGTACAGACGCACATATCCGCGTTAAAACTTAAATTTTACTGTCAGCCGCTCCCCCGGGAACACTTCAACGGATTCAATATATCTGTCCCAGATTTCTTTTGTAAGCTCCTTTTCGCCCAGTATAGACCTGTCCACATCCATCTCCGCCTCTTCGTCCATTGTTGCCCTGATGATTTTTATCTTCTCCTTCAGCCTCTCAATTTCCAGATCATACCCCGCCTTCTTCGTTTTGAAATTTTCCCTGTCAACACTTCTGTCGGCAAGCTTTTCAAAGAGCATTCGTTTCGCCTTTTCCACTGTCTGAAGCCTTTTTTCTGCATCCTTCAATTCAGCTTCCGGCGATATCCCTTTGGACTTCATTTTCAACTGTCGATCCTGCTCTGTAAATAGATTCGTGACGGCAGCCTTCAGATCCTGGAGTACAGCCGCGTCAGCTTTCGCCTTATTCATTTTTAGCCGTGCGCATTCAGAGTCAGGAACAACCCCTTTTCTCTTGCAGTACATATTCGCCGATGTGCAATCGAGCGTCCTCCCACATATCCCACATTGATAGAAGATTTTCTTCTCCAGCTTCCTGGTACCTTCACGACATATCATTTTCTGGACGGCCTCGAAGTCTTCCTTTGAAACTATAGCTTCATGCATATCATGAACCACAATCCGCTCTTCTATGGGTCTCGGAACAGATTTACCTGTAGCCGGGTCCGCTTTGTTTTTATGCGCCACTACTGCCCCGGTATATTCTTCATTTGTGAGTATGGAGAAAACCTGTGAAGCAAGCCAGCACGGAAGCCCTTTGCGCTTTCGATGTACAACATTCCATCCCTTGCTCAGTCGGTAATCCGTCGGACATAAAATCCCTCTTTTGTTAAGTTCCCTTGCGATAAGTGCAGGACCGGTTCCCTTTAATCTCATGGCGAAAATCTCTTTTACCACTTCGGCAGCCTCTGGATCTATTTCAAGGCTATGCTTGTCATCAGCTTTTTTCTGATACCCGTATATTGCCTGGACAGAGCTGTATTTGCCCTGCTTTGCCAGTCTCGTCTTCGCAATCTTTTCCTTCTTGGAAAGCTCCCTCGAATAGTAATCGTACACAAGATTCTTAAAAGCAATATCAAGGCCGCCTTCCTGAAGGTCACTGTCATAGTGGTCATTCACCGAAATAAACCGGATGCCAAGAAAAGGAAAAACCTGTTCCAGATAATTTCCCAGTTCCACATAATCCCTTCCGAACCTGGAACAGTCCTTCACTATGATACAGTTTACCTTTCCCTTTTTGCAAAGCTCTATCATCTCAGTAAAGGCCGGTCTGGAATCGAAGTACCGCCCTGAAAGCCCGTCATCAAAACGCTCTATCACCCTGCATTTCTTAAACTCATCGTGCTGCCGAATGTAGTTTTGTATCAAGCCTCTCTGTGCTGTAATACTGCCGCTTTCTTCCTTGCCCCTTGGAAAGAAATCATCCTCATTTGACAATCTCATATACATACAGATTGTATAAGAATCCGGCAGGCTTTTTCTCTCATTTCCCATTTAAGCCCCCCTTCCTTCAAGAATAGCAGTTAAAGTCGAAAGCCCATCATCAAATACATATTCCACTTCCATTCTGCCAACGCCGTAGTAGTATATTCTCTTGATAAATGCGTTGACAATCTCCTTCGTAAGTTTTTCAAAACCCTCATATTTATGAAATGTATTGCACATTTCAGAATCACCTTCATATTCCCTATGCCAGGTTTCCTCTTCCGCCTTAAGCTGACCCAATGCCTCCTCTATCTCTTCCACTTCAATAATATAGCTCTTCTTAACTTCCAGATACTCCGATTCTGAAAAAACACCATCAGCATAATCTGAATACAATCCCTGAAGGACATTTGCTATCCTCTCTTTTCTTTTCAAAAGAGTACGTTCTTTTTTCCGAAATTCTTTTCTCCGGTTGCTCGCTTCTGATGTTTTATTGACAGCTTTCATTCTGCCGGCAACATCCATAAATACCTCTATATGCCGCCTTATAAGCACAGCCACCGTATCTTCTAAAACATCGGCAATAGTGTCCTTTCTCCGATCTTCAGATCCATAACTTGTAGACCTTGTGCAAACGTAATATCCACGATATGTCACGCTGGATTTATTCTGGTATGTCCGTCTATGAGTTGTCATTCTACGTTTACAATCACCGCAAAACAGAACTCCGGCAAGCAGAAATTCCCTGTTATTTCTCTTTACTCCCGACCTTGCTCTTGCTTCAATGTATTGATTCCTCTTCAACTCATATATTTTCCGTGCTTTTTCAAAAGTCTCGTGGGTTATTATGGCTTCGTGATGATCCTTCACAACAACCCTGTCTTCTTTCTTCTGAACCTCAGCCTTTATCCCTTTGCACAAATCCGTTTTCAGCTTACCCATTTCCAGATCGCCGGTATAGATTGGATTGGTAAGAATGTAGGTGATGGTCCTTCCCTGCCATCTGGATTTCTCATATTTGCGCTTCTTTCTGTGCCCTGTTTCAAATCTTCTTTCACCAGGACACGATATTCCCTCCGCATTCAGTTCCCTCGCGATGGTGCAAAACCCCTTACCTCCGATATATTCATCAAATATACGCCTGATAATCGGAGCCGCCACCTCATCAATCATAATCTGATGATCCCCGTCCGGATCTTTAAGATATCCATACGCGATACTGCTGGCAACCATAATTCCGTCACGGTACATATTATCTATGGATGAACGGATCTTCTTCGATATATCCTTTGCGTAGGCCTCATTGATAAGATTCTTCAGCGGAACTATGAGCCCATCTTCTGATGGTTCAGCCGTCAGACTGTCATAATCGTCTGTAACCGCAATAAACCTTACCCCAAAGAATGGAAATATTTTTTCAATATAATCTCCGGTCTCCAGATAATTCCGGCCAAGTCTCGAAAGATCCTTCACCACAATGCAGTCCAGCTTCCCTGCCTTCATATCATTGATCATCCGGTTAAATTCAGGCCTGTTAAAGCTCGTTCCGGTTTCCCCACGGTCAACGTACTTATCATAAAGACTCAATTCCGACTCCGCTTCAACAAATGCCTTAAGGAAGGCAACTTGATTTTCCACAGTTTCCTGCTGTATCTTTCTCTCATCCTCGTAGGATAGCCTGACATAAATTGCTGTCCTATACACCTTTTGGGCACCGGAAGCCTGATCCGATACCGTCATAGTCACTTTCCTGCTTTTTCGCGCCATATCACACCACCTCCCTTCTTGGCATAAAAAGCCACGAGATTTTCCATCTCCGTCAGCACCCTGTCAAAGCGGTATTTTATTTCGATCGTTTCAGAATCAATCACTTCGATCCGTTCAACTAGGAAGATTACGAGCTTCCGATCCAATGACTGAACACCCTCATATTTCTTCAAGGCCTCAATCCATTCCTGTCTGCCGCTGTCCCCTGCCTGTACCGCCTCCTTTTCAGCCTTCAGCCCCTCTATGCTCTTTGCGACGTTCTCCATCTGTTCCTGGTATTGATCCTTGAACATGGAGTATTCCTCTCTGGAAAGCACCCCGTCCTTATAATCTTCATACAGATTTTTCTTCCGTGTATTGCAAACGAGCAATTCCTCTTCCAGTTTCTTTATCCGCGCCTCATACTTAAGAGCTTCCGGTTTCGTGTCCACGGCTGCTCGTATCTTCTCCATAGCGCAAGCCGCGGCTATAGCCCTGCCGATAAAACCCCGAGAAAGCCCTGTTACGCTTTCCGTCAACATCTTCTCAGATATGCCGTGGGCTCCGCAATGATGCTTGTCCCGCTTATTCCCAGAACAGACATAGTAAACATACTTCTTCCCACCGGCAGGAACGGTCTTTCGCACCATCGGCTCCCCACATGCTGCACAGTAAACCATCCCGGCAAGCGGGAATACCTCTGCCCTTTCCGGAGCCACGCGGGTATCCCTTAAAAGCAGCTCCTGCACCAGCTCATACTCATTTCTTGGTATGATAGCCTCGTGCATATCTTCCACGCGAATCCAGTCTGCTTCTACCTTGTGGATACGCTTCTTGATCTTGTAATTCGGTGTCGTGCATTTTCCCTGGACAACTGTACCGGTATAAACCTCATTCTTAAGGATACGAAGCACCGCATTGTAGCTCCAACCAGGTTTCACGCTTTTTTGAAAGCTCGTGTCCAACCCCACGCCTATGCTCTTTTTATACTGAAGCGGTGCAAGTATCCCGTCAGCGTTCAGCTTGTCCGCTATGCTCTGCTGGCTCATGCCGCAGAGCTTCATGGTGAAGATATCCCGCACTACATCAGCGGCATACTCGTCCACCACCAGATGATTCTTGTTTGTCTCATCCTTCAGGTACCCGTATGCCGCAAATGGCCCGATGTACTCCCCGCTGCGCCGCTTGATATCCATGTGGCTTCTTATCTTGACTGAAATATCACGGCAGTATGCGTCATTGATGAGGTTCTTGAGGGGGATGATCATATCGTTCCCCATATCCTCATTCAGACTGTCATACCCGTCCGTTACCGCGATAAAACGGATACCCAGCATCGGAAAGATCTTCTCGATATACCGTCCCGCCTCGATGTAATTCCTGGCAAAACGGCTAAGATCTTTCACGGCCACACAGTCGATCTTCCCTTCCCGGATATCGGAAAGCATTTTCTGGAATTGTGGTCTCTCGAAATTAACACCACTAAAGCCGTCATCCGTATATATGGATGCGACCTTGATCTCAGGGTGGGACTTCAGATAGTCCATGACCAGTTCTTTTTGATTGGCAATGCTGTTACTGACCGCCTTTCCGCCGTCAGCCACATCCCCATCTTCCCTTGACAGCCGCAGATACACGGCTGCCTGATATGTTTTTTGCATTTGCGATCCCTCCTTTTCTGTCCCGGAGCCCAAATCCGGATGATCAGAAATGGAGACGACCGCCCTAGCTTAGTCCGCTTTCAGATTATCACAGATCTGAGCCTTACGAATGGCCTTTCGCAAAAGTCCGATGGACTTTCTACAAAGTCCGGGCAAACTGCTCAAAGCGTTCCTCCAGGGAAACACCGTCGTCGCTGTAGACATTTTTCACCACGACCTTTCCCACGCGAAAACAGTACGGGTTTTTGATCTGCCGCAGAAACTCGGCCGCCCTTTCCTCTTTAGACAGGCTCTCGTCGATCACGATCGTATTGATATCCACCAGGCTGTCGCGATCCACCGTCCTCACATCCACATTTTTCATTTCATCCAAGCTCATTCCCATTCGTTTACCCCCAATAGCCGCTTTTTGCTTCCTGATGGTTTTCTCCACCGCACATTGACAGTATTTGTTACGGTCAGAACCTTCCGATAGCAGCCATATCCATCGGCAGTTTTGTTTTCTTTTCATATAGAGATACCCGCCGAAAACATATATGGTCAGGGGTTTCATATCTTACGAATAAAATTCCAGAGATGATAAAAGCGCCATTCCCTTACCTTTCATATTTCAAAGGTAAAGAAATGACGCCGTTTTAATGTGCCTGCACTCTGCCTATTTTACATTAAAAGGCCGAAATGAACCTGCCTTATTCCTCTGTTTTCTTCTGTATGGTCAGCTTATACTCCTCTTCCGCAATCTCAAACTGCTCATTCTTGATATTTTCAGTTTGCAATTCATCTAACTCCCTGCTACCCATCCGAAGTATCCTTGCAAGAATTGACTGAATCTTCCTATCCCAAAACCTTAGCACTACTTCAATTAGTGCAGATATTAGAAGAATAACGCTAAGAATTAGCACAATTCCATTTGGTATTTTCAAAGCCCCAGAAGAGTTAATAAGAAATGATACTACACATATCAGAATGGCAGACAAAGCTGAATTTTTCACTATTTTGACTATTCTACTTGCTCTATAATCACACTTATCTATTATTTCTTTTATTTTTTTTTCTTTATTCCTGTAATTCTTCAGCGAAGAGGATAATCTATCATTCTCATACAATAAAGGTTGTCTAATCTCAGCTTCAAGATTTTCAATTAGCTCTTCACAAATCGAATCATTGAAATTTTTTTCGTCCCCCAATGTGGTATTCATCAAATAATCGTTGGAAAACGCCTTGGTTTTTAGCAAATATAATCTCTCTTGGGATACAGGCTCATTCTTATAATACTTTTCAATACTCTTCTGAAGTGCAAAAATCAGTTTTTCGGTTGGTTCTAATTGAGTCATACAATCTGAAATAAGCTTTTTCAATGAGAAAGTCTCTATCGTCTTCACTGGCGCACTAAGCCAAATATTAGTCCCAAGATAAACATTTGTTATACATGGATAAACATGATTGATTTGATTATAATTATAGTTTTTAGGAAGCCTCCTTACTGCATATGCTAAACTCTCATTTGTTGTAACAAATACGAATTTAGCTTGTCTATATGTACTTGCACGACGATTATCCCATTTTCTTAAAACATACGCTATAGATTTTGCGTCATTCTCTATTGTTTTTTGTTTTGCATAATTTCTTTTGTTCGGATCAAACTCTTTGTACGTATCTTCGATTGTTTGAATAATCGTACCTTCGTCAATAGGTGTTGAGTAATATCTTCCAGTAGCATAATCACCATCATCTATCTCAATTCCGTTACTTTTCAGTTTATAATCAAAAGTATCAACAAATTCAATAACATCATCCTTCGTAAACCTTCTTCTTATAAATGACCTAAGAGCATTGCTTGCATATGTAACATCACACTCCGGATTATCAATCCAATGAATACAGTCATTCAGGATAAAAAGAGCTTCATCATACGTATGTCTAAAAATATGAAAATTGCCTTTAAGCTGTCGAATCCTTTTCAATAACTCCTGTTCTGCTTCCTGCATTTCATCTTCATTTGCACCCATTATTTTTAGTAACCATGGCGTATCTACATAGACATGAAGGTTCTTAAAAGCATCTATTTGGCTTCTGTCATCTCTATCCTCAGTATATGCTATACATGAGGACATTAAAAATGCTAATGCAAGATGCTGAATGAGCGGAAAAACATCATCATTATGCTTTTTTTTATCAAGGATAAACTGTGAAATGATATAATAGTGGCTAATATCCCTTAGTTTTTGATCAGTTTGATTATAATCATCTTTGAAATCAAACCGTAATGTTTTAGCGGAATGTTTATTAAAAAAAAGAAGCAGTTTTTCTTCAACCTGTGATTCAGTTATATCCTTAATGTTATATCTATCCCTATAGAATTCACAAAGTGAAGAAACAACTTTTTGATATTTGGCCCCTTCCCTTAAAACTTCTGTATCAGAAATCGCAACTTCTCTGCACTTATCTTCAATAACTGTATAATTTCCATGCTTAGATCTTACTACAATTCCTTTCCTAACACATTTGTTTAGAATAGATACCATAGGTGCTCTATCTATTTCAAATCCATAATCCTCCGCAAATCTTTTCAAGAGTATTGAAACTTCTACTTTATTATCCGTAGTGCTGTTACTCTCTTTCAAAAGCACAGTGGCAACAAAAGGAATATAAGAAGAAATAAAATCTTGCTCAATTAGATGTGCCCCCATAGCAGCAAGGCATCCAATTATTCTTTCACTTTTAACGGGTGCATTATCATCTTTTATTTGCTGCATATTCTTTGATGAGCTCACTAATATACTCCCTCCTTTGATAGATTCATAACTCAACATCAACAATGCTTTATGCTGTTTTTTCTTTCACAATATTCTACGCATTCGTAAATATTAGCCATTGTCTATCTTCATATTTTGATTAGGGAAACGCTGATTAATGTGTTTTCCGCACGAAAATCTCAGCGCGTAAGCGCTTTCCTCTACGATTTTCTGCGCATCCTGCCGGAGGCACAACGGGAAGCACTTAATTTAATCAGTGTTTCTTTAGAATAAGAACAGTGCTACCGCTTTCTATTATACTATAAAAAATATGTGAAAGCTATATATTATGATGTTGAGGTCAAAAGGTCATTTCCGTCAAAATGCCTCAATATACGGTGGATGTCTTTTGACAAACATACAATATGTGGTATGATATCGGCCTAATAAGGGCTTTTGACCTCAACATCACATTATTCATTATATCCTTTGTAGAGCATCCTTTGTAGATTCGTTATAATGATTCCGCAGATACGCTTCATGCAAATACTGAAGGTATCGGCCCCGTCCGCCGACCTTGACTGAACCTGACGGGGGCACTGGACGGACTGCGCCGACGGTGAGGAACTCAGGAACAACCACAAAACATCCTGCCCTCACCGTCGGCCTCCGGATTATAGTGCGCCCGTCAGAACCCGTCAAGGTTAAACCCCTTCGGGGCGGCTGCTTTCCTGCCTCTGGCTCAGAATCTTGGAACAACCAGAAAAAGCCTCAAGGATGGGCCTGTCTCCATCTCTTAAGGCTTCTGGTTACGGTAGTATTACAATTCTTTATTTCCTTTCAGCACCCGCGACCGCTGTAAGAAAACCTTTAACATTCACATACCGGATATCCTCGGTAATGTCATCCGGCACAACATTCGGCACGATGTCGGAGATCTCCTTTTTGAGAAGGAGGGAGCTGCCGCCCGTGAACACCATTGGGATAGATCTCACCGGCCAGCCCGCCTCCTGGCAGGCGGCAAGGATCTTCTTCACCTGATCCCGCTTGCATTCCGCGATGATCTCCCGGCTCTTTTCACGATCCGCGATATCGTACCCGCGCAGTATATCCCTTTCCAGCACATCGACGCGCAGATTCCCGTCCATGATGCTGCCCAGGCGTTTCCCAACGTCCCGGTACAGACTTCCGCCGCCCAGGTCATTTGTAAACATGGAATCAATCAGCGGAAGGTTGTCCTGAAACATTACGCAGTTACAGTTAAGACCACCTATATCCACCAACCCGAAGATGTCCTGCCCGTACTTCTCCGGGTGCAGGAATACGATCCCCATACCCTCTGGCAGCACTTGTACTTTCTTCACCACGAAGAAATGTACTATCCCATCCACCTTGATCTCGATCCTTCCAAGGACCGGGAACATGAAATCCCGATAAGCGGTCATTTTTTCCTTAAACATATATTCCGAGATCGGACAGCCGATCACCACCTGAACCTGATCCCCGTTATCTGTCAGGAGCGCAACTGCCGTATAAACCGCAATTCTGTGGATAAGTGCCGCCTTTGTTGTCTCCTTAAGGTCTGCGGAATTGGCACTCTTTCCGATCACATAGCTTTTTCCGCCGTATTCCACGAAATGAACGCCATCTGCTCCCGCCTGTCCCAGCGAGACCTCTGCTTCATCCATCTTCGTCCGAAACTCCAGGAGCTTGTCTTTTCCGTCCGCGCGGCGCAGAGCCGCCTTTGTCATGTACTTCCCTGTGTCTACCGCAATGATCCTGTCCATAGCATCCTCCTCTCTCATTGTCCTTCAAATATGCCTACATTAAGAAAATCCAACAACGAACCGGCCCCGTGCTCGCTCTCGTTTCCCGGAAACTCCTCTGGAGGCTCCCGTACCGGCTCCGTGTCCTGTTTCCCGGTTTCATTTTGCGGCATCTGTATCTCAGTTACCGGACTTCCATCTTGTCCTGTCTTCTTAGCATTCTTTGATTCAGGCCCCTTTGCTCTGCTTTTCTGCTTTTTCTCCGGCAGAAAAGTGATTGTCGTTTCCATCCTGTCCGCACTTCCTGTAACCGGCTGCTTAAAAATCCCTGTCACATCGGTATGGTTGATCAGGTAAATCAGGACATTCACATTTTCCTTGCGAAGAACATCCACCCCAAAGCGCCGGACTGCATCCATGATCAGCTCCCGCACCACAGCAGACCGCTTGTTTCCGAGTGCTGCAAGTATCCCGCAAACCATAGCATTCTCCTGATCACTGCCGTCATAGGACAGCGTATATTTATATCTGCCCATGCCAAACCTCCTCGCCCATTCCCAAATTTTCAAGATTTTACTGCACATACGCTTTCCCCTTCTCATCCTCTGTAATCCTCAAAGGATGGAGTCTTCCAGAAAATATAGTTGCTGCACCATCTCTGAAGCCTTCGATAAACCGGATCGGCATGCTCTTTGTCATAGATCATCGGATACGGAGAAAAACGAAGGGCACGGCAGAATTGTATTCTTTCGATATCCTGCTGCAGCGTAGTGTCGTAATTTACAAGAATATAGACTGTCACCTTTCCCTTGTCCTTGCTACATCCGGTCTCCTCGTGAAACCAACGGAGCTGCTTTTCTATGATCTCCCGATCCTGGTAACGATCGTATGCAAAGTGAACAGATTTCAAGCGGATTCTCTGTAAAACCTCCATGTTCTTGTCATTCAACAGTCTCGCATCCAGCCCCTGATTAAAGTCCACCTTCGCACCGCTCCTGGCAGCCTGATCTAACAGTTCGATATGCTGGGGACATGCGAGAAGATTGGGATCGCATAACACGATATTCCGCTGGCCTCTCCAAAACTCCGAAAGATCCGCCACTTTTTCAGACCGGCAGCCCTCCTTTGCTCCCACATGACAAAAGGAGCAGTGCCGGGGACAACCCCGCGTCAGGAAGCCGTATGCCGTATCCCTCTTTTCCCTCTCTTTCTTTGATAACCGTCCTGTCGGTGCTCCTGAAGTATCCAATTCCCTGGCCTCATCATCAAAATAGATTGCATAATCCGGATATATATGTTCGATCTCCGGAGGCAGGGGACGGTCACGCGCGTGGTCATAAATCTCCCTGCCGCCTGCTAACGATATGCAATATCCGGAGCCTCCCCTCACGATTTCATCCGCATCAATCTTCTGTTCGTAATCCTTCGTAAAAGAAAACACCTTGCTCAGATATACTTTGTCCATGTGGCCGGATTTTACCGGATCATACCATTCCACCTGATCACCGCTCTGCTTATGCCAGGCCGAGAGCTTCATCAGGGGGATGTTGGGAAAGTTGTGGCCGTCCACGTCAATCAAGCCTATCCTCATAATTCACACCCCCATCTCTGCTTCGTTTCCGTAGGATACTTCTTCTTTAAGCCGCCCTGATCCGCCTTCTTCCACAGGGCTCTCGGCCTGCCCGGGCGGTCCCACTCTCCACCGCCGATATTATCCGCCTCTTTATGCCATCCACACGCTAAGAGGCTTCTTCCGCTCTCACTGTCAAGAATATAGGTGATCATCCTGCGGTATCCCAATTCCCTCGCGACTCTCGCGGCCCTTGCATACAGGAAGCTGCACACATTTCTCGTTCCGTCCGTACAGCACCGGACAACCTCTAAGGTCATTCCGTCGTCAAGCATCCGGCTGATCGGCCTCCCGATCTGGATCACTCCATGCAGTCCGTCTTCATCGGCACACCCTATCCGGTATTTGTCCCTATGC
>JAILIQ010000166.1 GCA_024695205.1 Lachnospiraceae bacterium | reverse complement strand
TGATATCGGCAATATCGGTGTTCCCGATTCAATAATACGAAAAAAGGGTCCTCTGACCCAGGGTGAGTATGAGACACTGAAGCATCATACCGAATACGGCAAGAGCATACTGCAGGACATGACAGTCATCAGAAAGGCTGCCGAAGTCGCGCAGACCCACCATGAACGATATGACGGCAAGGGTTATCCCAACGGGCTTGCCGGAGAAGATATCCCGATCGAAGCGAGGATCATTGCGATCGCGGATGCATTCGACTCCATGACCTCCGACCGTTCCTTCAGAAAGAAGCTTGATAAGGAATCGATCCTTCATCAGTTCAAGGAGGGAAGAGGAACCCAGTTTGATCCCGGAATGACCGATATCGCAATTTCCCTTATCGAGGATGACAATCTCGAGAGAAAGGAACTTGAGGTCGAACAGGAATCGGATATAGCAAGAGAAAGCAGCAAACTGCTCCAGAAGGTGCTTGCCGAGTATACCCGCGAGGTGCGTACGGAAGCGGCCAAGGATCCTCTGACGGGTCTGTGGAACAGAAGCTATGCCGTAGATTATATCAATGAATATTTCAAGGACAAGCGCCATGCCGGATGTCTTTTCATGATCGACATGGACAACTTCAAGAGGATAAACGATACCTACGGTCATATAGTCGGAGACAGCGTCATAATCAAGCTGGGAGACGTATTAAGGACTGTAATCCGCGAGGATGATATCATTTGCCGTATCGGCGGTGACGAATTCGTTCTGTTCTTCAAGGGCAACTCCGGAAGAGCATTTGCCTCGGCAAAAGCGGAAGAGATCATCCTGAATCTTGACAAGAATTTCAGTGTCGAGGGAGACGACAGCTCGGGACATATCTCCATTTCCATAGGCATCGCACTCTCACCCGTTGACGGAAGCGACTTTAATACGCTCTACAACAGGGCTGACAAGGCACTTTATTATGTCAAGAAAAACGGTAAGCATAATTATCATTTTTACAGTGATGAAAATGAAGTCGTTTCCAAGAAGAAATCGACCAATATCGATATCGCGTACCTGCGTCGTTTCCTGAAGGAACAGACAGCCAATCCCGGTGTGTTCCAGGTTGAGTACGAGAGCTTCAAGAAGATCTACCGTTTCCTTGTCAGGACTCAGAAACGTACACAGCAGCCTGTTCTTATCCTGCTGATCACGATCTATTCGCTTGACGGCGGGGAGGAGACACCTGAGACAGAGGTTCTTGACAGGGCTTTCCCGAGGCTTAAAAAAGCAGTTGCATCGGCCATACGAAGCAATGATATCGGAACTGTATACAGTTCAAGCCAGTATATTGCCCTGCTCGTTGATTCTACCCCTGCCAACGGCTATATCATCGCAGAGCGCATTCGCAAGACCTTTGAGGAAGGCGAACCTATAGAGTGCCGTCTTGAATATGATATTGATGAGATCGCACTCGATGAGCTTATTTTGGAAGAAGAAAAAGCAGCATCCGAAGATGCTGCCGATAATTGAGGTAACTACATATCTGCACCCCGGCAGATATCAGGTTATTATAAGATCATGATCCGACTGTGCGGCCGCATAACCTATGACGGCCGCATTTGTATGCGCATGAAGATCGTTAAGGAGCTTGTCGGCGTCCTTTTCTGCGACGCTGATCAGCAGTCCTCCCGAAGTCTGGGGATCGAAAAGTATATCGAGCATCGCACGGGGGACCGTTTCATCCGCCGTAAAATGTTCACCGACATAATCTCTGTTCTTATACGCGCCATCGGGTATAAAGCCCATAGATGCCATCTCGTAAGCTGCGGGATGGTATTTTATACCGGCTGTTTCGATATGGATTGTCACGTTGCTTCCGTGCGCCATCTCAAATGCATGTCCCATCAGACCGAATCCGGTAACATCCGTGCACGAATGAACTTCATAATTCAGCATGTTTTCACATGACTGTCTGTTAAGAACCGTCATATACCGGATGACTTCTGCCGTATCGGCTTCGCTTGCCATTCCGGCTTTCGCCGCCGTAGTAAGTATTCCGGCACCGAGCGGCTTGGTCAGTATCAGTACATCTCCTTCTTTTGACGCGGAATTGGTCTTCAGGTTTTCCAGCTCAACAAATCCGGTCACGCTCAGTCCGTATTTGGGCGACTCATCATTGATCGTATGGCCTCCGCAGATGATCGCCCCGGCTTCGCAGGCTTTGTCATATCCGCCGCGCAGAATGTTTTTGATCGCGTCTTCATCCATGGCTTTGGTAACCGTCATGATATTCAGTGCCAGTCTGGGTTTTCCTCCCATGGCATAAATATCGCTCAGGGCGTTGCAGGCTGCGATCTGGCCGAACAGATAGGGGTCGTCCACGATCGGCGGGAAGAAGTCGAGTGTCTGTACCAGTGCCGTTTTTTCATCCAGCTTGTAAACGCAGG
This sequence comes from Lachnospiraceae bacterium, assembly GCA_024695205.1. Classification (GTDB taxonomy): domain Bacteria; phylum Bacillota; class Clostridia; order Lachnospirales; family Lachnospiraceae; genus RUG11977. The sequence continues at coordinate 226 of JAILIQ010000166.1, read as the reverse complement.
CGTCATCGCTCGTATCAAAGCCGACGATCAGGTTGTCATCTCTGATCGTCGGGAGATCCGTAAGCAGCCTGGCAAGTGTTCCTGCGCCGAGTTTTGCTCCGCAGCCGGCGCAGTTGGCCATGCGGGTCAGTCTTATGTCGCTCATTGGGGGGCGCCTTTCTCTCAATTAGTGGCGGCTCTGTCTGGGTCAGACTTAGTGGCGGCTCTGTCTGGGTCAGACTTAGTG
>JAILIQ010000130.1 GCA_024695205.1 Lachnospiraceae bacterium | reverse complement strand
GGTCAAAATCTCCCCATGTTCCCCAGATAGGCTGAAGTGTTACATTAAGCTTCTCATCAAGATATTCGTTTACCTTCTCGAGAACCTTGCTGTCATCGGTAACATTGCTTCCTTCGAGATACATCTTCAGTGTTACATGTGAATCAGGTCTGGTCGTATTAGACGAAACCTGTGTGCCGGTGCTGTTGCTGCCGGACGTCTGGCTACCGTTGTCCGCGGGTGTATCTTTTTTACATCCGGCGAGTGTTCCGACCATGAGACCGATAACCAGGATCAAAGCTAAAATTCTTTTCATACTTTTTCCTCCAATACATTAATATTGTGTATTTATGTAAGCGGCTTATGCCGAACTTACCACATTTGTCTTTGGGGCCTAAACCGTACCGTATCTATGGTTTCAGCCCTTTACCGAACCGATCGTAAGTCCTGAGATGATATATCTCTGGAAAAACGGATATGCACATGCGATCGGCAAAACAATGAATACTACAAGGCTCATTCTCAAGCTCATTCCCGGCAATGACTGCAGGATCCTCGAAGCTTCCACACCGATGACCGAAGAATTCTTGATCAGGAAATCGACCTGATTCTGAACCTTCATAAGGAGATACTGCAGCGGATAAAGATTGTTGTCCCTGATATACAGCATAGTGAGGAACCAGTCGTTCCAGTAGTTTATCAGAGTCAGCAGTGATACCGTGGCTATGCCCGGTTTTGATATCGGAATGATGATCTTGAACAGAGTATTGTACTCTCCGCTTCCGTCGATCGCTGCCGCTTCTATCAGCTCTTCAGGTACCGAAGTCTGCAGGAATGTCCTCATGATGATTATAAAGAGACGATTCACAAGTGAAGGTACGATCAGCGCCGCATAATTATCCGACAGTCCGAGCATCTGTTTGCAGACCATATATGTAGGTGCGAGTCCGCCGCCGAACAGCATTGTAAAGAAGGCAAAGAACATGAAGAATTTCCTGTACTTAAAATCTCTTCTGAACAGCGCATAGGCATAGAGAATACACATCAATACACTGATCCCGGTTCCCAGTATCGAAACCAGGAAGCTGTTAAAATAGGATCTCCATAACTGATCTCCCATTTTCAGTACATAACCGTAAGCATCCGTTGACCATGCCAGAGGTTTAAATGAATATCCTATCAGTCTGATGCTGTCTTCCGATGAGAAAGAAATAATGATTACGAAAATAAAAGGGATTATGCAGAGCAGGGCAAAGGCGCCGACGATCAGATGAAACAGGATCTCGGTAGGCACAGACACGCTCTGCAGCCTGTTTCTTTTTTGCTTTTCAATATGTTCCATTTTGCTACCCCATGTATTAGTTCTATGATCAGAACAATGATGAATCGGGATCTATCTTTCTGATAATGCTGTTAGTGATCATGATCAGGACAAAACCGACTGTATTCTGGAACAATGAGGCAGCCGTACTCATACCGATCTTTGTTGAATTCATCAGAGCCCTGTATACATATGTATCCAAAACGTTTGTTGTACGAAGGATCGTTCCCGAATTCTGCGGTACCGAGAAGAACAGACCGAAATCGGAATTAAAGATCTTGCCGATATCCATGATCAGCAGAATGATGATCATCTTGCGAAGATTTGGTATGGTTATATACCATATCTGCTGTGCCTTGCTCGCTCCGTCAATGGATGCCGCCTCATACTGTGACTTGTCAATTCCTGTAAGTGCTGCAAGATAAAGGATCGACTGATAGCCCAGATTCTTCCACAGAGAGCAGATAGTAAGGATATAAGGCCAGTATTTATACTCGTGATACCAGTTGATGGCACTTCCGGTCCTGGCAATCTGGTGCTTTACGATCAAACCGCTGGTCGGATCGAGCAGCGCCATAACGAAGTAGCTTACTACTACCCAGCTGATAAAGAATGGGAAGAACATCAGTGTCTGATACGTCTTTGCTACGAACCTGCTCGTTATCTCATTGAGCATAATTGCAATCGTGACCGACAAAACACAGGTAAGCGCTATCCATACCAGGTTGTAACATACGGTATTTCTGATGACCAGCAATGAATCTGTCGATGAAAACAGGAATTTAAAGTTGTCAAAGCCAACCCAGTCAGAATGAATAATATTATTGATAAGTGAAGGAGCTTCGACATATACTTTGTACTTTTTGAACGCGATCACAATTCCCGCCATCGGAATGTATCTCAGCAGGATCAGCCATATGGCTGTTGGTGCGACCATCGTAAGAAGCATTAGATTCTTTTTGATATTTTTGTTTTTTAACCCCATAGGCCTTTCAGCCTTTACTCTTGTCACCCCAACATTCACTCCTCTCAGCAATCTCCCGTGAAACGGTCCGTTTTTGCCGGAACCGTACTCACGAGCTCACCTTCCAAAAACAATTTTAATCGAGCCTCAGGCAAAAGTCGTTAAACCGATTTGGCATCTTTTGACTAAATTTGTCATCCTGGCCAAAACCGTTTTTATGCTGCCCGCCTTTAGATCAGCAGCAGGAATTCCTCAAATATCCTGCAGAGTTTTTCAGTTTCTTCCGCAGTCTGCATCTCGCTGAATATCCTGAGCAAAGGCTCTGTTCCCGAGAATCTTACCGATATCCATCCGCCTGAAGTAAAATATATCTTAAGCCCGTCAAGATACGAAATCTTTGCAATGGCAAAGGGAAGTTCCGGAAGCTCCTTGTCAGAGAACAGCCTGCCAATGATCTCTTCCTTTTTCGCCTGACTGAAACGGAAATCCTTTTCCGTAAAAGCCATCGCACCGTATTCTTTTTTGATATTCTCGATTATTGCGGACAGTTTCATGCCGGTGACAGCCAGCATTTCAACAATGAGCGCGGCCGCATAGATTCCGTCCTTGCCTCTTATATGTCCCTTGACTGCCATTCCTCCGGAAGATTCACCTCCGATTATGGCGTCTGTTTCGCTCATTTTTGCCGAAATATGTTTAAATCCCACAGGAACCTCATGGCACTTAAAACCGAATGCCTCAGCTATCCTGTCAAGCAGATGCGTAGTACAGATATTTCTTACGCAATCTCCTTTAAAGCCCTTATATCTGACCAGATAATAATAGAGAAGTACGAGGATATCATTGGGATGAAGG
>JAILIQ010000093.1 GCA_024695205.1 Lachnospiraceae bacterium | reverse complement strand
CGGGGCCAATGAGCCAGCGTCCGTTCACTGCGGTGTCGGCACCGAACGGGATCGCGTAAAAAGCGTCAAAGCCGCGGAAATGGTCTACCCTTACAACGTCATACAGCTTGAAGCAGTGACGCATTCTGCGGACCCACCACTCAAAATCGGTATCCTTGTGATAACTCCAGTCGTAGAGCGGATTGCCCCAGAGCTGGCCGGTAGCCGAAAATGCATCGGGAGGACAACCTGCGACATCAGTCGGTCTGCCATCCTTGTCGAACATGAACATCTTCTGGTTGGCCCAGACGTCCGAGCAGTCAAGCGCAACATAGATCGGAACATCACCGATGATCTTAATGCCCTGTTCATTTGCGTAAGCTTTCAGCTTCGTCCACTGTTTCATGAAAACAAACTGCTGGAAACGGTAAAAATCTATCTCGTCGATCAGTTCGCGCCAGGCCTTGTCAAGGGCTTCATTGGTACGCTTGCGGATACTTTCGTCCCAGTCTGTCCAGCATACTCCGCCCTGATTTTCCTTAACAGCCATGTACAGCGCGTAATCGTCAAGCCATTCACGGTTTTCTTCGTGGAATTTCCTGTACTCATCGGTGTTGCGGAAATTACTGCGCTTATATGCCTTGCGCAGGATGTCCCAGCGTGTCAGGTAAATGCGCTCATAGTCTACATATTCGGGATTGGTGCCGTATCCGGCGATCTCGGTCCCGTCCTCGAGCTTCATTTTCACATCACATTCTTCGGCAGTCAGCAGACCTTCGGCGATCAGGGCTTCAAGGTCGATAAAATAAGGATTGCCTGCAAATGTCGAAAAGCCCTGATAAGGCGAATCACCGTAACCGGTAGGACACAATGGCAGGATCTGCCAGTACCTGCAGCCCGATTCCTTTACGAAATCAACAAATTCATAGGCTTCCTTCGAAAAACCGCCGATGCCGTACTTTGACGGGATACTGGAAATTGGAAGTAAAATACCGCTGTCTCTCATAAGCTGCCTCCATAACTCCGTTTCCGGAATGTTTTATATGATAATTCTATCATTTTCTGTGGATTTTACAAGAGAGTATATTTAGCTTCAAAAGAACAAGTGTCTATTTTTGGTTCACGGTTGTTTAAGGCCGTGACTTGGGAGGAGCTTATGATACTTGCAGAGGATGACAAAACTATTGACAGCCTCTTTTTCGATGTTGAAAAAGAGCTCCCGGTTTAGTATAATCAATAAACGGAGAAGTATCGGATTAAACAGTTTTTGGAAGGCTCAGGGTTATTTAATTGCAGTACAGAATAAGAGTCTCCGATAATAAAACACGGGAGGTTTACAAATGATCGATTTAACGAGAAATGAAGAAGCATTGCAGAAAAACATTGACCGCGCAAAGGAAAGGAACATTATAATTCCTACATTTGCGCAGATGCGCGATCCGGAGAAGATTCCGGAGAAGATCCGCGAAAGCCTTAAGGAAGTCGGACTGTGGGATTTCAATCCTCTGAACCTTTTCAGGATAAGCTGGCACAATGAGCCGAAGGAGAAGGGCGGACAGTTCGGCAATCCGAATTTCCTTGTGCTTCCGAAGGAGCTGACAGGGGTCGATGCGAAGATCATCTGCCTTATCGGCAAATGGTTCCCTACAGGCTGCCACAAGGTAGGCGCGTCCTTTGGATGCCTTGTTCCGAGGCTTGTGACCGGACAGTTCGATGTGACCTATCACAAGGCCGTATGGCCGTCGACCGGCAATTATTGCAGGGGCGGCGCATTTAACTCCAAGCTGCTGTCATGCTATTCGATAGCGATCCTTCCCGCGGAAATGAGCCGTGAGCGTTTCGAGTGGCTCTCTACCGTTGCCAGTGAGATCATCGCAACACCCGGTTGTGAGAGCAATGTTAAGGAAATATTTGATAAGACCTGGGAACTCAGGACTACCCGTGATGACTGCATGATCTTCAACCAGTTTGAGGAAATGGGCAATCATCTGTGGCACTACAATGTTACAGGACCCGCTATCAAAGAGGCTTATAACCTTATTAAGAATGAAAACAGCCGCTTTGCCGGAGCATGCTTCACCTCCGGATCGGCAGGAACTACAGGTGCGGGTGATTACTTAAAAGATGTATTTCCGAATTCAAAGGTCGGCGTAGGAGAAGCCCTTCAGTGCCCGACGCTGCTTAACAACGGATTTGGCGGACACCGCATAGAGGGCATCGGCGACAAGCATGTGCCGTGGATCCACAATGTGCGCAATACCGATATGGTGATCGATATAGACGATGAGGACAGCCAGCAGACTCTGCGTCTGTTCAATGAGCCCGAGGGCCGTGAATTCCTTGCAAAAGAAGCGGGAGTGGCACCCGAACTTGTCGAGCAGCTCGGTCTTCTCGGAATCTCCGGTATCGCGAATGTTCTGTGCTGCATCAAGATGGCGAAATACTATGAACTTACCGAAAATGATGTTCTGGCAACTGTCCTTACGGATTCGTCCGTAATGTACGGTTCACGTATCGCCGAGCTTCAGGAAGCCGACGGAGCATACAGTGATAAGACGGCTGCGGTACGCTTTAACAAGCATATCATCGGTCAGAAGATCGACAATATGAAGGAGCTTGGCTACTACGACCGCAAGACGATCCACAACCTCAAGTATTATACATGGGTTGAGCAGCAGGGCAGGACAAGCGATGAGCTTAATGCGCTCTGGTATGATCCTGAGCATACATGGAAGGCCGTTGAACACCAGGCCGGAGAGATCGACGCCCTGATCAACGAGTTTAACGAGAGAACCGGACTGTTGAAATAAAGATATATTGCAGAAATAATAGCAGATTTGACAAAAAAAGGCCGCGGAATTAATGGCGGCCCGGGATCATTCGATGAACAGGGGAGCGGACATATGAATTACATAACAGGTGCAGTCTGCGTAAAATGCGGACATGAACAGGAGGCCCGGCCTTCAACGACTGTTTGTGAAAAATGCGGCGGGATCCTTGATATCAAATACGACTACAAAAAGATCAGAGCTGCGGTTACTCCCGGGCAGCTCAAAGAACGCAGCGACAGGACCATGTGG
>JAILIQ010000045.1 GCA_024695205.1 Lachnospiraceae bacterium | reverse complement strand
TGCGAGCAGAGCAGGACCGATAATGCAGGCAGCAGGATCATCAGCAAAAGAAGCGCTGTCAAAACCGGCTGGCGGTAAAACAGCGCTCCGAGCAGTATGACCGTTACTGCCAGAATATATGACACTATATAAATAAAATTCTTTTTCAATTCAGGCACCCTTGCTCACATCAGTTAACCTTAACAACCCTCACTCTGCCCAGACACTGCTTAAGTGCCGTTTCCGTATCAAGTCCGGCAGCCCTTGCACGTGAATTAAGATGCACCCTGTGCCCCGATACGCACTGAAATACTTCCTGAACATCTTCCGGGATCACATAACCCCTTCCGGACAGATATCCCCAGGCTTTCGCCATTTTCATAAGGGCGATGCTCCCTCTCGGGCTCAATCCGAGTGAAAATATCTCTTCATTGCGGGTGGCCTCGGTCAGAGACACGACATACTCATAGATACTCTCATCGGTAAAGAAATTCCTGACTTCTTCCTGGGCTTTTCTGATATCTTCGGCGTTCATTACCGCCTCAACTTCATTCAGATCATGCAGGGAGTCGCCTTTCAGTACAGCTATCGCATTTTCACGATCCGGATAGCCCATCGTAAGCGCGATAAGGAAACGGTCAAGCTGGGATTCGGGCAGCCTCTGTGTTCCGGCCGACCCGTAAGGGTTTTCGGTGGCGATCACAAAGAAGGGTTCGGGAAGCTTGCGGGTCTGTCCTTCAACGGTCGCCTGCCGCTCTTCCATTACCTCAAGCAGCGCGGACTGTGTTTTGGGTGAGGTACGGTTGATCTCATCTGCAAGAAAAAGATTGGTATAGATACTTCCCTGCTCAAACCTGAATTCACCCGTATTCCTGTCGTACAGCCTGAATCCGAGCAGATCCGAAGGCATAACATCGGGTGTCAGCTGAACTCTCTTGTAATCAAGCGACAGAGCCTTTGAAAATGCCACGGCAAGCGTGGTCTTTCCGACTCCGGGAATATCTTCCAGCAGTACGTGTCCGCCCGCCAGAATAGCGCACAGTATCTTCCTGATCACATCATCCTTGCCGTGAATGACCTTTTTAACTTCGTTTATTACATCTTCCGTTTTACTCAAGTCCCGATACCCCTTTGCTTTCCTGTATTCCTTATCCTTACGGATCCAAAACTGCTGCGATCCTGTCCGGCCTTAAGTGCTTCCGCTCTATCTGATAACCTTGTAATCCTGTGCTTCCACTGCCGATGCAAGCACATCATCATCAACATCTTTTGACAGGGTCACAACGGCCGTTCCTTCCTTGTGACTCGCTGTTGCGCTCTCTACTCCGTCTATGGCCTCAAGTGCCTTCTTTACCCTTGCTTCACAATGCTCGCACATCATTCCTTCAACCTTAAGTGTTTTTGTCATGTTATTTTTTCCCTCCGTATTGTTATCTTTAAAATCCTTATCTGTTATTGCCCCGTTGTTTTCGGTCCTTCCGCTGCCTCCTAAGCCGCCACTTTTACTTTCACTTCCGGTTTTTTCGATATTTACTTTAGTTCCTGCATTTCCATTATTTCCTTCATTGGCAGTTCCCGAATCGGATCTTCTCTTCTGCCTTAACTTCTTATCATGCTTCGGATCGTAAATATCGATCAGATTGATCCTCAATGCATTCATGCATACAAAGAAACTCGAGAGACTCATCGCTGCGGCTCCGTACATCGGCTTCATTTCAAGCCCGTAGAGCCCCATTGCGAGAGGTATGCATATCACATTGTAGAAAAATGCCCAGAACAGGTTCTGATGTATATTCCTGATCGTGGCTCTCGACAGTCTGACTGCCGCAGCGGCATCGGTAAGCCTGCTTTTTACAAGTACGATATCTCCTGCGTCTATCGCAACATCCGTTCCTGCTCCTATCGCAATTCCGGAATCGGCACGCACAAGCGCAGGCGCGTCATTGATCCCGTCACCGATCATCGCGGTCCTGCCGTCTTTTTGAAGGCTGCGGATCACTTCCTCCTTGCCGTCGGGAAGTACACCTGCTATAACCTCGTCAACGCCGGCTTTTTGGCCTATCGCACCGGCTGTGATGCTGTTGTCACCGGTAAGCATTACGACCTTAAGTCCCATGCCCCGCAGCTGTCTTATCGCTTCCGGAGAATCGTCCTTTATCGTATCCGCCACAGCGATGATCCCGAGCAGTTCGTTGTCCTTCGCAAATACCAGCGGGGTCTTTCCGCTGTTTGCAAGCCGGTCGCATGACGTTATAAGAGTCTCCCTGTCTTTAAAAGCCCCGGCTTTATTGTCACGGCGGGCATCCATGACATTTATGATATATCCGGGATTGCCTCCGTAGAGCATGCTTCCCTCGAACTCTGCGCTCAGGCCGTTTCCGGGAAAGACTTCAAGATGTCCGGCTTCTTGGGGTTCTATCCCCGCTTTTGCCGCCTCCCTGCAGACAGCCTTTGCCAGAGGGTGCTCACTGTGTTTTTCAAGTGTTGCGGCGAGTCTTAAAAACTCTTTTTCATCGATATCGGCAAGTATGTCCGTTGCTTCGGGTTCACCTTTGGTGATCGTCCCCGTCTTGTCGAGTGCAACGATCGCGGTCCTTCCGAGATTTTCAAGACCTGCCGCAGTCTTGTAGAGTATCCCGTTCTTGGCGCCGACACCGTTACCGACCATGATCGCCACCGGAGTGGCAAGTCCGAGGGCACAGGGACAGCTTATGACAAGAACCGTGATCGCTCTTTCTATCGCAAATGTAAAATCCTGTCCCGCGATGAGCCATCCGATCATTGTAAGCAATGCAATGCCCATGACCGCAGGTACAAACACTCCCGAAACCTTGTCGGCGATCCTGGCCAAAGGCGCTTTTGTTGCCGCGGCATCCGATACCATCTTTATGATCTGTGAAAGGGTTGTATCCTCCCCGACTCTTAAAGCCCGGCATCTGATATAGCCCGACTGGTTGACCGTCGCCGCGGACACCCTGTCGCCTTCCTTTTTATCAACCGGAATGCTCTCTCCTGTAAGTGCCGCCTCATTGACGGAAGTGATGCCTTCGATAACTTCCCCGTCCACGGGTATGCTCCCACCGGGTTTTACCGCAAATACATCTCCTACCGTGATCTCTTCGATCGGCACCTCACGCTCCCGGCCGTTTTCCACAAGAAGTGCGGTCTTCGGCGAAAGCTTCATAAGGCTTTTTAGTGCATCCGTTGTCCGGCCCTTCGATTTGGCCTCAAGAAGCTTGCCGATCGTTATCAGTGTCAGGATCATTGCCGCAGATTCAAAATACAGATTCATCCCGTATTTCATTACTGTTTCATGGTCGCCGTTTCCCATCGCGTTGATCATGACAAACATTTCAACCGTCGAATAGAGAAATGCGGTACCCGCCCCGAGTGCGACCAGCGCGTCCATATTCGGGGCAAGATGCATAAGGGATCTGAAGCCGTTTATAAAGAACCTTCCGTTGATGATCATCACTATGATCGTAAGCAGCATTTCAAACAGTCCAAGGAACAGATGGTTCTCAAACGCCTTCGGCGCCGGCCATCCCCACATCATAAATCCCATCGAAAAATACATGAGGATCAAAAGCACGATCACCGAAGCGGCAAGTCTCTTCGCAAGCTTCGGAGATTCCTTGTCTTCAAGGGCTTCCTGCTGTTCCTTAAGCTGCCTTGAATAATCCTCTGCCACCTGTCTCTTCCCGCCCCGCAGGCTCGCTCCGTATCCCGCGTCTTCGACAGCTTTTATTATCTCTTCGGCTGAAGCATTCCCTTCTACTCCCATGGAATTGGTAAGCAGACTGACCGAACAGGAGGTTACTCCCTTAACCCCGGATACTGCTTTTTCGACTCTTGCACTGCATGCCGCACAACTCATGCCTGTAACGTTATATTGTTCCAAATTTCAACCACCTTTTTCGATCAATTTTTCACCGGACCATATTTCCGGCTGTATGTATTTCCGCCTAAAACGCCGTCAGCCTCTTATCTTCAGGTACATAGAAAGGACTGTTTTCATCGATATCATATGTCTCGTAAAACTTGTCAAACTGGCTTAAGATGCAGTTGACCCTTATATTTCCCGGAAGATGCGAATCCTCAAGAGCTGCATCTATTCCGTCTTCACTAAAGTAAGCGGTATTCTCCTTTGCAAGGGTCGTAAAGAACAGATCGTAATCGGGATCTTCCTGTTCCGAAAGCATTTTCATACAGATCTGCATTGCCATGATATCCGTATAGGTTTCATTTATTATGCGTTGTCCGGTAATCTTTCTTCCGTAGCCCGCCTCGATCCCGTTATAGTGATAGAGCAGCTTATCAACTTTCTTCGCATGACTCCTGAACTCCTCGTCCTTGAGCTGTGGATTGTAATAACCATATTCATCATAGGTAATTCTGGAAGGATCAAAGGCATGAGATATCTCATGGGCTATGATAAAACCAAGCGTCGCCAGTTTTTCCTCAAATGTATCCGCATTCAGGTAATGCGGATCGCACAACAGTCCCGCAGTCAGTATAAAAGAATAATACGGTCCGAAATAGAATCCGTTCACATCAAACAGATCACCTCTGAAGATTCTTCGGAAATCTCCTTCGATATTCAGCTGTTTTCTTGTAAAACGGTTCCTGTTCAGAGACAGCCCGATAAAATCTTCGACATAGTTGCCTGTAGGTTCAAACTCCTTAAGATCATCGGAATATCCGTTTTTACCTATGCAGACCCGCATTTTCATAAGCTTCGCACGCATCGCTTCCGCGCTGTAGGCCGAAAGCCAGTCCGCCTCGTAGATCACAGCCCTTGCGGCTTCTTTTATATCGGAAATATAGCTTCTTAACTCTTCTGCCGCATCTTCCGGATAATACCTGCTCATATATTCCGCAGCAAGTACATCACATGCAAATGTCTGAACTAAATTGCTTATGTCTTTCTCGCGGTCATAATCGGGAATATCATAGAGTGAACTGTGACCTGAAACAGCGTAAAATACCCGCATCGCATAAATAAGCAGATAATCCTTAAGCATACCGGCGTTTTCGGGAACATAAAGTTTATTGAGGAGCTCGCAGAATTTTTCCCCGGCCATTACATTTTCCTCAGATCCCAACGAGTTCAGTTTTCTTAAGATATCAAAAACAGGAATATTCACACCTGCTTCATCAAGCTGTTCCACTGAAAAATAATAATTTACGGATTTCGGGCTCATCGGAAATTCCCTGATGATCCCGGCGATCTTCAATGAATTATCCCCGATCTCTTTGATCCTTTGTTCCGAAAATCCAAGTTCCCCGGCAAATGACAAAAAAGCTTCCTGTTCCGGTTTTTTCTCTTCATTCTCAGAAGTAACCACCATACTGCGTATGATGTCAGAAAGGTCTATCGGGCTGAAATACTGTATATTGTTGCCGTTTTCATCACCGTTGATCTCAAAACGCAGGACCATATTAAAAAGAGAGTACTCTTCTTTTGAATACAACTCATACAGATCTTCCAGTGTCCCGGCCTTTTCTACCGGGGCAAGATAATCCCTGATCGTGGCAATCCCGGCCGCGATATCGTTATGATCCCTTATTTCCCGATATACGGCTACCGCCTTCTTCAGACCGTCATCATCGGGAAGACCCGAAATATCCGTATTATTAAGGATATCCAGCACCCTTTCGCTTACAAGTTCACGTGCTTTGTCAGAAGCATAAGCACTTTTTTTGCCCGCCTCTTCCTGTTCAAGCTTCCATTCTCTGTTTACATAATCGTCAAAATCAGATATGGGTTTGCCGTTATCACTGATCTTAGGCTTAAGCGCCGCCGTTTCCGGCGAAGGACCTTCATTCCCGTTGCCTGCCGGATCATCAACACCTGACGTTTTTTCGTTACCTGCATCCCCAACTGTTGCAGAGCCGTTTCCCTGATCATCCGAAACAGCGGATGTGATCTCCGGGGATGGATCCGTTCCCGAAGTCCTGCACCCCGTAAGATCGAATAATAATGAAATACATATTGCGATCGCTACGATACGCGATCTTATATGCCTTCTTTCCATACTCATTCTTCCATCCTTTTTGATCCTCATTTTTTTATTTGCCAAATATACTAAATATCTCACAGCTTCAGCAGTTCTCTCAGATCATCAAAGCTTCCGTGCAGAATATCGGAAATATCCACATCCTTTTTATTGACAAGACAGTCAGTGATAAGAAATACCTGCATTCCTGTCTTTCGGGCCGCCAGATCCTCTTCGGCATCATTTCCTACCATCAGGCATTCTGCCGGATCAAGCCCGAAGCGGTCAGCCACCTCGGTAAAATACGCGGGGTTCGGCTTGCAGCTGTACGAATTTTCATAGGTCGTATAACCCTCGAAATCATTTACCGAAAGACCGGCCCACGAAGTCCTCTTCACAGTTGCCACATTGGGAAATATCGGATTGGTAGCCAGAATGACTCTGTAACCGGCCTTTTTGATATCATCGAGCAAAACCGGTACTTTATCGTTATAACCGCAGAACTGCTTTGCTCCGTCGAATTCATTGGCATAGAATTCTTCGCACCGCCTTCTTAATTCAGGTGTCCTCTCCAGATACATCTCCTGCATATATTCCCAGAAAGCGTCCATATTGGGCCTTGTACCGTCATTTAAGACCATGCGTTTTATGCCGGCCCAGATATGCCCGATGAACTCTTTTCCGTCAATATCAAGTGGGGCAAGCTTCGCGACCAGAAGCTTAAAATAGCCTGTTGTAAACACATCCATATCCATAGGCAGCAATGTGCCGTCCAGGTCAAACAAAATATTTTTTATCATCTTCCTACATCCTCAGCAAAAGCTCTCGTTCAATGACTTTTCCGTTCCTGATATAGCTTCTCGGAACACGTTTGCTCACCGCACAGGTCAGTTCGTAAGGGATCGTACCCGCGATCGCGGAAAGCTCCTCGATCGGATTATGCGGTCCGAAGACCTCGATCTCGCTTCCCACGCCGACGCCCTGCATATCGGTCACATCGATCATGCACATGTCCATGCATATCTTGCCGAGCTGGCGGGCAGGGCCGGCGGTAGTCATAAGGGAGCATTTATTGGACAGACTCCTGAAAAAACCGTCGGCATATCCGTAAGGCAGTACTCCGACACGCGTTGTCCTGTCTGTCTTAAATATCCCGCCGTAGCTGATAGCCGTACCCGCAGGATATGTCTTGATGGTGCTTATAACGGTCTTTAATGTCATGACGGGTTTAAGTCCCAGTTCTTTTGCAAATTCACCGTAACCGTACAGCAAAAGTCCCGGTCTTACCATATCAAGAAATGTTTCGGGATAGCGTGCCACCGCGCCTGTATTGGCACAGTGTCTGATACTTATCTTCCTGCCGGTCTTCTTCTCCACCGCCTCTATTACCGAAGTGAACAGTTCGAACTGATGGCGGGTATATTTCTCACATTCCTCTCCGGGCTCGTCCGAAACGGCAAAATGAGTGAAAATACCTTCGGTTTCAAGTCCCGGCATATTGACCGCCTCCGAAATGCCTTCTACTCCGTTAATGAAAAAATCTCCTTCACACAGGTACCCCAGACGGGACATTCCCGTATCCACCTTGATATGGATCTTCAGGGTTTTTCCGAGTCTGACCGCCTCGTCCGAATATTCGACAGCCTTCGCCTTGCAGGTCACTGCCTGTGTGATATCATATTCTATCAGTCTTCCGACCTGTTCCTTCGGCGTATGTCCGAGTATCAGTATCGGCATCTTTATCCCGTTCAGACGCAGCTCCATCGCTTCGTCGTTACTGCTGACCGCAAGATAATCTGCACCCTCCGCTTCAAGCGTTTTTGCGACCATCACCGAACCGTGGCCGTACGCGTCAGCTTTGACCACGCCGAGGAATTTCACACCGCTGCCGATCCTTTCTCTTAAGCGGTGATAATTATGTACCAATGCGTCAAGGTCGATCTCCGACCAGGTACGCCGTAATGTAGATTCCATGTCTTAATATCCTTTCGGGCGCTTCTTTCTTTCCCGCTCCCGGCAGACTGTCCGAAAACCTTTCCGAACCGGCTCCCTCTTTTTTTCTGCCTGCCGTCTTTGTGACAAACGTTTGAAGATATCTGCAAAAAGCAGGAATAAATCTGACTTATGAGCGCAGCTTCACCCACTATTTTAGTTTATTACAGGATTAATCGCAAGTATTTTTAAATAAGTTGTAACTGCTGCCGGGGGGGAGAAATTATGTGTTCATGTTTATTTAATCTTTAATACTGTAACCGGCAATTTTTTTAAGGTTATGTTTCGCTTTAGCAAATATTATCAGATGGCATTATAAATCGTGATGAAGCTTCTTGACTTTTTTCTCACATGATTTTATAATTATTTTATAAATATTCAACTACTTTTGGAGGTGTTTTTATGAAAAGCTCACAAAACAAAGGCTTTCATCTTTCACTTGGTCAGAAGATCATAGGTTGTGTGCTCATTGCACAGCTGATAGTCCTTGTAGTTCTTACTATGTTCGTTATCAGGACAGTATCAGCCAATACCCGAAAGGATACCGAAGACAGTATTCGCACCATCATTGATGAAAGAAGCCAGATCATCAGGAATTATATAAAGCAGACAGAAAAGACACTGCTCGGCTTCAGCCGCGCGGACGAGATCCTTCAGGTCATCAAGAATCCCACTGACCCGGCTGCCTTTGAACTTGCCCAGAGATATACCGAAGCCTATTCGGGTGACGTCGACAATCTCGACGGTCTTTATGCCAGCGAATGGGACAGTCACGTACTTACCCATACCAATCCCAATGTCGTAGGCATCTATACACGTAAGGATGACCCGTTAAAGGCCCTCCAGAGTTCACTTACCGCCGCAGGAGATTCTGTATACAATACAGGCATCATTATTTCCCCGGCAAGCGGAAAACAGGTTGTTTCACTTTATAAAACGGTTTTCGATCATGACGGTTCGATCGCGGGTTTTGTCGGCGGCGCCGTTTACACCAAAAGCCTTGTGGAGACGCTTGATTCATTAAATCTGAGCGGAATGGAAAACGCCAGCTACTGCATGATCAACGCCAACACCCGTTCATTCATATTCAATCACGATGAAGAGAAGGTTGCCGCGCCCGTCGAAGAACAATATTATCTTGATCTTTGCGACAAATACGCAGGCAGCAAGGCAGACGCAACAGACATTATCGAATATGTCGAAAACGGTAACAAATACGTTGCCGGTGTTTATTACATGGCTGAATACGGATGGCTCTTCCTTCTTTCCGACTCCGAATCCGAAATATTCGGCTCTGTATTCGCCATCCGCAATAAGATGATCATCTTCAGCCTTATAGCCCAGGTTTTCCTGTGCGTCCTCTCCTATATTGTCATTCAGTGGCTGATCAGACCCATGAAGGTCATCAACAGAAGTCTTGACGATCTTGGCAAGCTTGATATCACCGAGAAAAAGGAAGTCGATGCCTTTACCTCCAGAGGTGATGAGATCGGCAGTATGTCATCGTCCACAAGCAGCCTTGTTACGGCCCTCAGGGATATAACGGGAACACTCCACGACTGCAGCGAAACACTCGACCAGAAGGCACGCGAGCTTGAAGATTCGGCTGTACAGCTTGTCGAAAACGTAACGGATAATGTTGCCACTACCGAAGAGCTCTCGGCACAGCTTGAAAGCACCAACCAGGTTGTATCGAATGTCAACGGCGAGATCGACAAGATCGGTGATGTTGTAAACGGAATACGTGAATATATCGATACCTCCGTTGAAGCAAGTTCAGACGTCATCCACAGCGCAGGCGATATGAAGAACAAGGCTTCTTCGGCTTATACCAACAGCCAGGATACCCTTGTACAGATCAGGACCTCTGTTGACGAGGCGATCTCGAAGCTCAGCGGACTGAGCCGTATCAACGACCTGGCTTCAGAGATCCTCAATATCTCGAGCCAGACCAATCTTCTTTCCCTCAACGCCTCTATCGAGGCCGCAAGAGCGGGCGAAGCCGGACGCGGATTTGCGGTTGTTGCCGGCGAGATAGGAAAGCTTGCCGATGATTCGCAGAATACAGCTTCAACGATCCAGGCGATCTGTAATGAAGCCAACGGAAGTATCAAAACCGTTAATGACTGCTTTGAGAACATTATCAATTTCATCGCTACCGATGTATCGGATCAGTTTAAGGAATTTGCCGAGAAATCCTCCGTTTACAGTGATGATGTTGCAACAATCCAGGAACGTCTCGGCAGTATCAGGTCAAGCGTAGGCGACCTTGAAGCTTCGGTGCGCGATATCGCCGACAGCGTAAAGGATGTTTCGGTCATCACTTCCGACAACCGTACCGCTATCGGCACGATCGTCGACAAGAACGAAAGCACCTCCAATATTGCCACCGAAATGCAGCATGAAGCCGAGCGCAACAGAGAACTTGCCACCAGGCTTGACTCGCTCCTGAAGCAGTTCAGAAAATAACGGCTTATACCGGACGGACTGTTGACAGAACAGAATATCCTGTGTAAAAATGAGGCTGTAGCAATGAAAATGCGACAGCCTCTTTAATTTACCGATAAGGAGAATATAACATGCGTACAATCACCGGAAACACCATAAGTTTTGATGCTCCCGCCGCCGACTGGAACGAAGCCCTGCCGATAGGAAACGGCACCTTAGGCGCCATGGTCTATTCCACCCCGTATACGGAGCTGCTCCAGCTTAACGAAGACAGTGTCTGGTTCGGCGGCCCGATCGACCGGAACAACCCCTCCGCTTTGGAAAATCTGCCGAAGATCAGGCAGCTGATACTTGAAGGTAAGATATCTGCCGCACAGGAACTGTGTGCTCTCGCTCTTTCGGGATGTCCCGATATGCAGCGCCACTATGAGGCACTTGGCAATCTTTATATCCATTTTTCCGGTACTTCGCGTGAATTCACCGATTACACCCGGACTCTCGATATTGCCAACGCAGTCGTAAAGACCGAATTTACGCGTGAAGGCGTTCACTACACAAGAGAATGTTTTTCAAGCTTCCCGGATAATGTCATAGCTCTCAGGATAACTTCCGACAAGCCGCATTCCGTATCGTTCCATACCCAGACAGGCCGCGGCAATATCGCATGGGATCTGTCTCCGTGTGAGACCCAGGTATTAAGAAATCCCGGCTACAATTCGTTCTCAGACGAATGTTTTAACCTTGATAACGGTGTGACCATGATGTCGGGGCTCCCCGGAGGAGAAGACGCAGTAAGGTATGCCTGCGGAATCCTCGTCACCCAGGAAGGAGGAACCCTGACTTCGATCGGCAACAGCCAGGTTGTAAAAGACGCCGATTCCGCAGTTATCTATATTGCGGCACGCACCACATTCCGCATTCCCGATCCGCAGCTTGATATGGTCATGATCCTGACAAAAGCCCAGAATAAAGGCTGGGACGATATCCTGAAAGATCATATAAGCGATCACAGGAACCTGTATGATCGTGTTGAGCTCGAGCTTCCGGGCGATCAGACTGTTCCTTTCCTGTTTAATTACGGCCGTTATCTTCTGATAGCCTCAAGCCGTCCCGGTTCACTTCCCGCCAACCTTCAGGGTATCTGGTGTAAAGATTTTAATCCTGCCTGGGGAAGCAAATTTACGATCAATATCAATGCACAGATGAATTACTGGCCTGTTGAAACCTGTAATCTTCCGGAGTGTCATCTGCCCCTGTTCGATCTGCTGAAGCGCATGCTTCCGAACGGCAGAAAGACCGCAAAGGTGATGTACGGCTGCCGCGGTTTTGTCGCGCATCACAATACCGATATCTGGGGTGATACGGCGCCCCAGGATGTATGTCTGAGCTCAACCTACTGGGAAATGGGAGCTGCATGGCTTTGTCTGCATATCTGGGAGCATTACGCATTTACGAAAGATATCGCTTTTCTTAAAAAGAATTTTCCGATCATGTGCGAAGCCGCGCGTTTCCTTCTTGATTTCATGATCGAAGACAACGGATATCTGGTCAACTGCCCCACTCTTTCCCCTGAGAATGAATACCGCCTTCCAAGCGGCGAGAAGGGGGTTATCTGCAAAGGTGCGTCCATGGACAGCCAGATCACCCATGAACTGTTTACTGACTGTTTAAAGGCGTTTTTGGAGCTTACAGGGGCTGATGAAAATACAATTTTCGATCATTACGGCAAAGAAACCGGAAAGAAGATCCTCGATCTGACGGTCGAAATAAAAGCCGCCATTAAAAAGCTGCCTCCGATAGCCGTAGGCAGATACGGTCAGATCATGGAATGGGCCGGGGATTACGAGGAGACC
>JAILIQ010000013.1 GCA_024695205.1 Lachnospiraceae bacterium | reverse complement strand
AATGAAGCTGCCTGGGATATGTCGGTGGCAATTGCCGCTCCGGCTACACCCCAGTGAAATCCGGCTACGAAAAGCATATCCAGAGCGATATTCATCACAGACGATATCAGCAGAAAATACAGTGTTGCCGCGCTATCGCCCACCGCGCGCAGTATTGCCGAGAAAATATTATATCCGAACTGAAAGATGAGTCCTGCCGCATATATCCTGAAATAGACAAGAGTCATTTCAAGAAAGCTGTCCGGGACGTTCACAAGGTACATAAACGCCAGCCTTGAAATAGCAATACCGATGACCGCGGAAATCATACCGAGCACCATCAGGAAAAGAATGCCCGCAGAAGCGTTGGATCTGACGTTCTTTTCTTCACCTGCTCCGAAATGCTGTGCAACGACCACGCCGTTACCGGCAGAAAATCCTATTGCCACCGCAAGGAATAAAAAAGTGAAGCTGCCGGTGGTCCCAACGGCTGAAAGGGACGCCTCGCCGGCATATCTTCCCACGATGATCGTATCAACGGTATTATACAGTTGTTGGAGCAGCGATCCGGCAAGCACGGGAAGCGAAAATAAGAGAATATGCTTCCACGGAGTACCGGACGTCATTGTTCTTGTTTTCATTGTTAAATGTTCAGTCGATCACGCTATATTTCAGTCTTCTGCCATCTTACAGATCGGCAATCCGCGTATGCATACGCCGATCTTGTATTTTCTCGAAGCATTATTCTTTTCCCAGAAGACAACCGTATAACTGAATTCCGGGCCATCATTTACTAGAAGCTCTCGCAGGTAGCTAAGGCCCTTGCTTCCCGCCTCAATGGAAATCTGGCCTTTTTTTTCCATCTCAAGCAGGCTCTCATAAATGGAATCATACAGTCTGTAATATCTGTCGCGGCTTGTATAATTCGCTTTTGTATTTATCCTGTTCAGCTGTTCTATTTCTTTCTCGAGAGCGGCAAAATCCATTTTCTGTCCCATATCCTTCTGTAGTCCTGATCACTTTCAGAACAATAGTTCAGACTGATGAAATTATATCACACAGACTCCTGAACGTTTGTAATCAGCAATCCTCTGTTAAGAAATGCCGGGATAGCCTTCTTGAGTTCCTCCTTAAGTACATCCTTGTTACCATACTTGAAATACATAAGATATGTGTACGGATCAAGGACAAGATCATTAGTCCTGCGTGTATTATGTCG
Source organism: Lachnospiraceae bacterium (assembly GCA_024695205.1). Taxonomy (GTDB): domain Bacteria; phylum Bacillota; class Clostridia; order Lachnospirales; family Lachnospiraceae; genus RUG11977. Next base: position 1,008 of record JAILIQ010000013.1, on the reverse strand, counting down.
GTCTATCCCGTTGATGTAATCTAAAAATCCACCTATATAGCGCTTATTTATACCACGATACTTGGAAACATCATATTTTCTGATAAACTCATCCGGCTCCATTATCTTATAATCATGTGCTACAGTTGACATGAATAGCGTATAATCCTCATAATCAACATTCTTAACTGGCCGATAGGATCTGTGAATACCGATAAGTTTTGCGTATTTTTCAGCTCTTGCCTGTAGGTCTCGAGCTTTCTGTTCCAATGCTCTTCGCTCCTCGATAATAACCTGCATATCGGGTACCTTATCAGCATGGACATATAAGCTTCTTACATGTTTGCCTTCCCTGAATTGAAGGTAAAAGTATTCCCTGCCTCTTATCGTTCGTTTTCTGAGACAACCTTTAGGGTAATCCTCCAGTTTTTCAAGAATCTTTGATAATTCCGCATCTATTGAATTGTACTCGTCAAGACAATTGTTCATTTCGCAACACCATTGGAATTTTTTCTATTTCTGTAGGGTAATTATATAATATTTGCGGCTAATAGTCTATACTAAATCGAATGTTTGCCTGAGTCAGCGCCCCTTTAACTAAAAAAGTCCTATAATTCCAAAGTCAAATACAAAGAAAAGGACGAGCATCTGCTCGCCCAATCCTAAACACAAAACGTCAGAATTACTTCTCCGTAATATCAAACAGTGTATAACCGTCCTCCGGACAGACTGCAGCCTCTCCGCCAACAACCAGAATTCTGTGATTGTCTATCCTGGCATATTTTGAATTGCCTGTCCCGCTAAAATATATACCGATCATTATTCACACACTCTCTTTTATATTGGGGAGATTATCTCGTCTGTTGGGAGAAAATCTCTTACTCCCAATTATATTACTCTTTCTCCCAAACTTTAATTGATTTTGGGAAATTTGGTAATAATGAAAAATACCTCGGGAAACACAAGCGCTTCCCGGGGTATCCTTATGTCCGTTCCCGCTGACTCAGCTTATCATCCTATCAACCAGTC
>JAILIQ010000358.1 GCA_024695205.1 Lachnospiraceae bacterium | reverse complement strand
CAAGAATGCGGATCGCATTGGCCGACATCTGATCGATATTGCTCATGTTAATATTCCTTTCTTTTGTGGATTTTTGCGGCAAACGAGCTATTGGAGTAATGGAGCATTGGAGTAACGGAGTGATGGAGTTACTGAGCAACTGAGCAACTGAGTAACTGCCGATGATGCCCGGGCCGAAAGACCCGGCTTCATCCGATATCCCGTTTGCGAAGAACAATTCGCTGATTAATATATTAGCATATTTTCAGTCAATCTTCCATACCAAATTATGCTATTTATCGCTTGTTTTTATACAGACAGCGTGACGCACCGGTACTTAAAAAGGCGTGCGGACTGATCAAAAGGCACAAGTAACCCAGGGAATATAAACTGACAGGAAGCGACGGCCCTGAAAAACCGTAAGAAAAAAAGATGTGAATGTCACATTTTTCTGCGACAGACACATCTTTTTTATGATCTGCAAGATCATAAGGCAATCGCCTTTTATCTTGCCATTATTTCTTTGTGATCTTTGTGATGTGAGGATTAACCCCGTTGTACCAGTAGAGGAAGCCCTCTGCGTCGATCACATCGCCGACCTTAAGGCCTTCGACAGCTTTGTAAACATCTGTGGTATTGTCGCACAGATAAGACTCAACCGTGAAGGTGTAGGTATTGCCGCCTGCGGAAACGTTGAAATACAGGTCACTGTTGGATTCCTGTGATCCAGAGCCGTCCCAGTTATACAGGAATGCACTTCCGTCTGCCTGAGCTTCAACGGTCAGATCCTTAAATACTACCAGCTGATTCTGCTTTTCGATCAGGGCATCGGTGCCAAGATCTGCAGTAACATCAACGGGAGTGGCAAGGAAACTGCCGTCCTCGATCTCGAAGGTTGCGTCGACGATCTCAACTTCGCCGGACCATTCTGATTTGTAGCCTGTAACCTTGATCTTGGTGCCGGGGGTAAGCCTGTCGAAATCTTCCTGCGAGCAGGCCATGTTGTAGAGGAAGTAAGCTCCGTCCTCATCCTGTGTATAAACGGTAGCTTTGTTGTCCCACCAGCTCTGCTTTGCCTGAACAAAGGTCTCTACAACAACAGGTGTATCAATAGCTGCTTCAGCGTACTCTGCATAAGTCATAACGCCTTCGCTTTTTCCGGAAGCGGCTGCTGCGGTGTCATCATGACCGGTAACGGTGATCTTGATGATGTGGGGATTAACTCCGTTGTACCAGTAAAGGAAGCCTTCGGCGTCGAGGATATCGCCGACCTTAAGACCTTCGACAGCCTTGTAAACGTCGGTGGTATTGTCACACAGATATGACTCAACAGTAAAGGAATAGGTGCTGCCGCCGACAGAAACATTGAAGTACAGGTCGCTGTTGGAATCACGTGAACCGGATCCGTCCCAGTTGTAAAGGAATGCGCTTCCGTCAGCCTGAGGCTCTACTTTAAGACCCTTGAAAGAAACGAGCCTGTTCTGGCTCTCGATAAGAGCCTCGGTGCCGAGAGCGGCTGTCACGTCAACAGGTGTTGCGATGAAGCTGCCGTCTACGATCTCAAAGGTTGCATCGACGATCTCAACCTCACCCGACCATTCGGACTTGTAGCCTGTAACCTTGATCTTGGTGCCGGGAACGAGCTTGTTGAAATCATCCTGTGAGCAGGCCATATTGTAGAGGAAGTAAGCTCCGTCCTTATCCTGGGTATAAACGGTTGCCTTATCCTCCCACCAGCTCTGCTTTGCCTGAACATAGGTCTCTACAACAACCTGTGTATCAAGGGCAGCAGCTGCATACTCTGCGTAGGTCATGACGCCTTCGTCCTTTTTGGAAGGGTCATCGGTAACGTTTGTGTCTGTCGAAGGCTCATCGGTCACAACGGGTGCCGGAGTATCGGTAGCGGCAGCTGTAGGCGCTGCTGTGGGCGCAGCATTCTCAGGTTCTTTGGGTTCTTCTTTCTTTGTGCATGCCGCAAGGCTTAGGACCAGGGCAAGCGCAAGGATCATTGCGATAATTTTTTTCATTTAATTCTCTCCTTTTCGTAAATGCAGTCCGCATAAAGCGGTCCGAAACTACGCTGACTATTATATATCAAAATCTCAAATAATCAATCTATTTCTTTTTTAACTTCAAAAGAAGCGTATAAGATCGGTATCCCGCAAGCAGGATCCAGACTGCGCAGAGCGTGATGAGAAGCGCCTTTGAAGCCGCCGGAAGACCTTCCCGGGCGGGATTTTCACCTTCGCCTTCTGAGGAGGCGGGGACAAGGCGGTCAAGCCTGTAGAGCGAGGTGATATCCTTCTGAAGCTTTTCCATGTATGCCGCGTCGACGGTCTCTTTTCTGCGGACGGATTTAGTGACATTTTCGATCATCTGCCCCGCAGCGTCACGAACCGAAGCAGAACCGTTGAACACGGGCGTTACAAAGGTATTTGTGATATTGTCGAGCAGCAGCCTGGTCGCAAGGATCTTGATATCGTAGTGTTCTTTGTTGTCCTCGCCCGATCTTGAGAGATAATCAATGTATTCGGGACTCTCCTGCGCTTTTGTCGTAACGGGGACATAACCCTCGGTCTCGGCGTAGGCTGTCTGCACGTCATTGGTCAGCATATACTGCGTAAAGAGCCAGGAAGCGAGCACCTCCTGAGGATCTTCTTTATTGAAAATGCAGATCGAGGGACCCTGCGAGATCATTTTCGGATCGGAAGGATCGGTCTGGGGGATCGTGCGCACAACGGTCTCGAAATCAACGAACATATCCTCGGCTATGTCGGAAAGAGGCGCATTTGAGCCCATCCATGTAGAGCCGGCAGTCGAGTCGATCGCGAAGATGCACTGTCCCGCATTCAGGAAATTGGCGGGATAGCTTGAGATCTTGAAGGTCGAGAAAGCACCGTTTTCCACATGTTTTTTGATCTCATAAAGGAGATCGAAGGCCGTATCGTTGAATATCAGGATATTGCTGTCTGCGGTTGTGTAGCCGGCATTTTTCTGTGCCAGATACTGGATCATCATGTTGTCGGTAGACTTATAGATAAACGGTATCATGACCTTCTGGCCGTTTACCTTAAAGGTTCCGTCGGAATTTTTGGCGGTCGCGGCATCGGAAACCTCCCAGACAAAATCCCAGGTAAGCTCATCGGGAACAGTGTATCCGAGCGCTTCGACAAAGGTTTTGTTGATATAGCAGGCCTCTGTCGAGCGCATGTAGGGAAGTGCGTAGTAGTGATCGCCGATCATGCATTCGCCGAGGAATTTGGGAACTATCTCTTTGCGTGTGGGACCGTCAAAATTGACCTCGCTGCCTCCGAGTCCGTATTTTTTGTCATCCATTACCGCATCGAGCGGAACGACAGTATTTTCACCGGTCAGATAGGTCGCGATGTGGTCGGGATAGGTAATGCAGACATTCGGCGTGGTATTTGTGGAAATATTGGTGATCACATCATTGTAGATCCTGCCGTAATCGGTATAGAGGCGGATCGTCACGTGAATGTTCGGGTAAAGCGCCTCAAAATCGGAGATCGCTTTTGCGTAGATATCGGTCTGGGTCTTGTTCGTATCGTTCTTCGCCCAGAAGGTGATATCGTAATCCCGCGAGGTATCGAACTCGTCGGGAAGCAGGAATTCATTGCGTTCCCTGGTCCCGTGGCAGCCCGCGAGAAGGAGCGAGCAGAGGCAGATGCCGATAGCCATTACGTGATGGATATATTTCTTTATGGAGAACGGTCTGCATCGTTTCTCATTTTTACCGGTATGAATTTCGGAGGCTCTCATCCCTTTGTACCTCCTCTCGAAACGCCTGCCATGATCTTTTTGCGGAAGATCAGGAAGAGCACGATCAAAGGCAGGGAAATGACTACGACCGCAGCCATCATCGCGGGTATGTTCTCGCGTCCGAAGCCGTTTTCGCGGATCTCCTGTATGCCGTTTGAAACAAGGAAATAGTTCTGGTCGTCGGTCACAAGACGCGGCCATACGTAAGAATTCCAGCATTCTATGACCTTAAGGATGACGATCGTGACAAGAGTGGGCTGGGAGATCGGGAGCATCACGCGGACGAGATATTTGAAATCGGAGGTTCCGTCGACTTTTGCAGCCTTATACAGCTCCTCGGGGATCGCCTCAAAATTCTCCTTCAGCAGATAGATATAGAAAACCGAGGTGACCGAGGGGAGGATAAGACCCGTGAAGGTATTGCGCAGGCCCAGATCCGTGATCGTAACATAGTTGGTGATGATGACGAGCTCGTTGGGGATCATCATGAGCGAGAGGAACAGCGCAAATACGATATTTTTACCCCTGAATTCCATTCTCGCAAATGCAAATGCCGCAAGTATGATTACAACCATCATAAGAAGCGTGGTGCAGAGTGTGAAAATAAGCGTATTTGCGAAGTATTTACCTAAAGGAACGGCAGTAAATGCGTCAGCGTAATTCTGCATCGTCGGGCTCAGCGTGAAGAACTTCGGGACGTATTCAGAACTGTAGGCGCTGTAGCTTTTTATGCTTGACAGGATCATCCAGTAGAACGGGAAAAGGACCATCAGTCCCCAGATGCCGAGGAATATGTAAATAACGGCATTTTTGACCAGTTTTCGCCGTCTGGCCTGTTTTTCTATCCGGTCGAAATTATCTTGATTGTCCATATTTCTAACCTCATGTCGAGAGATAGCTAGATCAGCAAAGCTGATCTTGAGCGAACGACTAAGCTTGCATCGATGGCTCTCCACACCGGTGCAGTCATCAAACTTAACAACCCTTTCATGGAAGTACCGGTTATGATTTCCTCAGAAAACGGTACTCTTTTTACTGATCAGCAGATTGATGCAGGTGATCGTAAATACTATCGCGAACAGGATTATCGCTGCTGCGGATGCAAATGAAGGATACCCGCCGCTGTTGCCGTAGAGCATGTCGTAAACATAGCCGACGATCGTGTTCATGCCGGCTGCATTAAGGTCCGTTCCAAAAAGAGCGACCTCATCGCTGTAGGCCTTGAATGCGCCGATAAAGCCTGTGATCACAAGGTAAAAGATCATCGGGGCGATCATCGGGAGCGTGATCCTGCCGAAGATCCTCAAAGGTCTCGTGCCGTCTACTTTGGCCGCCTTGTAGTAGGTCTCATTTACCGAGGCGAGGGCGGAGGTAAGGATCAGGATCTTAAACGGAAGTACGATCCAGATGGTGTAGAAGCACATTACGAACATCTTTGCCCAGTAGGGACCGCCGATGAAATCAACAGCCTCGCCGCCGAAAGCTTTGATCAGCAGATTGACCATGCCGTCGGTGTAAGCGGTCTTTTTAAAGAGGATCATGAATACCAGTCCGACTGCGAGAGTATTGGTGACATAGGGCAGGAAAAACACGGTCTGGAACAGCTCGCGAAGCTTCGGGATACTGCTCAGTCCCACGGAGATCAGCAGGGCAAAGCCTGTCGAGAGCGGGACAGTGATGATAACTATGATAAATGTATTCTTAAGTGCCTGCGTAAAATACGGATCGCGCAGGACATAGGAATAATTGTAGATTCCGGTGCCCGTATAGGTCTGCGACGCGAAATTGTAGCCCTCCTCGAAGGAGTAGACGATAACGTCGATCAGCGGGTAGACCATGAACACGCCCAGAAAGAGGATGGCAGGCAGCAGGTAGAGCCAGCCTTTCAGATTGTTTTTCATACGCTAAAGGGGATCCTTTCTTCGGTGCTGCGGTCAAACAGATATACCTTTGAAGGCTTCAGGCTGAAGCGGATATCGCTTTTATCCGTGTCAACCTTTGTATCGGAGCTGATGATCGCGCGGATGGACTGTCCGATAAATGCATCATTTTCAGCGATAACACTTGAATCGCGCCCCATGACCTCACGGCGGATAAGACGGCAGTTCATTCTACCGCTGTCGTCAACAATAAATCCTTCGGGACGGATCGCGGCGTAAACCGCACGGTCTTCCACGCCCTTCACATCAAGTACGGAGTCTCCGTTAATGATGAGGCCTCCGTTTTTGACACTGCCCTCGAAAACATTGATCGCAGGCGTGCCGAGGAACTTTGCGACAAAGAGATTGACCGGATCGTCATAAACCTCCTGGGGTTTGCCGATCTGCTGGAGCATTCCGTCCTTCATTACAACGATCATGTCGGAAATGCTCATGGCCTCCTCCTGATCGTGTGTTACGAATACGGTCGTGATGCCGGTCTCGTTCTGTATCCGGCGCAGCTCCTCACGGGTCTGCAGTCTTAAGCGCGCGTCGAGGTTCGAGAGCGGTTCGTCGAGCAGCAGGACCTTTGGCATTTTAACAAGTGCACGTGCGATCGCAACGCGCTGCTGCTGTCCGCCCGAAAGCTCGTTGGGCTTGCGCTCCATAAGCGAGTCGATCTGTACGAGTTTGGCCGCTTCGAGCGCCTTGTCCTTCATCTGCTGCTTGGTGAGTTTTTCCTCGCCGCGCAGATTTCCGAGCGGGAACATGATATTCTGCTCAACTGTCAGATGCGGATAGAGCGCGTAGTTCTGGAATACCAGACCCACGCCCCTGACTTCGGGCGGAAGCCCGGTCACATCGTCATCGCCGAAGAATATCCTGCCTTCGGTGGGCTTTTCAAGACCGCAGATGAGGTTGAGCGTGGTGCTCTTGCCGCAGCCGGAAGGGCCGAGCAGACCGATGAGCTTCCCGTCCGGGATCTCAAAAGTGAAATCGTTGACGGCAGTTACAAAACCTCCGACCTTCTTGTTGCGGTTCGGAAATTTCTTTGTCAGGTGATCGAGAACTACTTTCATACAATTAAATCCTTTCGTTCCTTTTTAATCCTCTCAACAACAGCATTATCAACTCTGTAGGATTCCTTCATTTTCTGGAGAGCTTTTTTGTAAGTCCATTCGTCAAGCCTGTTATCGGGTGAAAGCATGTATTCCGTGCATTTGTCCGGATATTTTGCCATAATGGTCGCCACAGCCCACGCAACTCCCATTTTAGCATAAAAATCTTCGGTATAAAGGTTGTTGATAATGCCGATCACAGTATCGATATGAACATCGTCAAGGAACTGGCTCATAAGCATTATCGCAACAACCCTGACCTCGTATTCCCTATGGGAATCCTTGTATTTCATAAGGACCTTCAAGGTCTCCTCAGGGAATTTTCTCGCGATCTTAAAGGTCTGACACAGCGAATCGTTGACAGACCAGTCGTGGATCTTCGGTATAAAATCATCAAGATACCCGAGAATCACATTGATATCATCCTTGGCATAACCGATAACAAATGCCTGAAGACTCTCCATTTCGAACGAATCCAGGGGATTATTATCAAGAAAAGCCCTGTAATCATCCTTTGCGATCTTCTGCGCCAGCTTGCGCATCTGCGGGATCCGTACCCCCGCGCACGGCAGCTTCGCCGTAGGATTCAGCTTCAGGAAAAACTCAGCATTCTTCGGATCGGCAAGCTGCGCGATCTCCTCTTTAATCTCTTCTATCTTCATAAAAGCTCCTCATTCCATCGGGATATACGCAGACAGAGCCGTCACTGGGACTGCTCTCCCTGGGACAGGACCAACTGCCCAAAGACCTCGCCGAGCCCCATGTGGAGCACAAGATCGGCCTCATCATCGAAAGGCGTGCTGGATTTATTGATCAGGACAAGCCGGTTGCCACGGTAATAATTGACCAGACCGGCAGCAGGATAAACAACAAGAGAAGTACCGCCGACGATCAGCATATCCGCATTTTGGATATAATCTACCGAACGGTTCCAGGTATAATCGTCGAGACCCTCTTCGTATAAAACGACATCAGGCTTGATGATGCCACCGCAATCGGGGCAGACGGGGATATACCGGGAGCTGCCGGCAATGTCGGGGTTTTTAAGAGACGCATCGATCAGATCCTTAACATCATCACCGGAGAAAAACTTCCGGCATCTGGTACAGTGGTTCTTCGCAACGGTACCGTGAACCTCGTAAACTTCTTTGCTGCCGGCTTTCTGGTGGAGACCGTCGATATTCTGCGTGACAATGGCTTTGAGCTTGCCGGCCTGTTCTAGTTCGGCGAGCTTCCTGTGGGTGATATTGGGCTCCACCCCGTCGATCAGGATCTTGTCACGATAAAAACGATAAAACTCTGAGGGCTGCTTAATAAAGAAGGTGTGGCTCAGTATCGTTTCGGGCGGATAATCGTATTTCTGATTATAAAGACCGTCAACACTTCGAAAGTCCGGAATTCCGCTCTCCGTCGAAACTCCGGCTCCACCGAAGAAGACGATCGAATTGCTTTCTTTAGCCATCTCGTTGAATTTGTTCAGAAGTTCCTTATTGTCCATACAGTACCTCCAATCTGTATTTTAGAGAAAGCCCGGCCGGAAAAACCGACCGGCAGAACGCCGGCGTTACGTGTTGCAGATAAAAAGCCGGAACAGTGCGATAACGGATCACAGTAAAAGCGCAATGATCCCGATGATGAGCATGTGCACCGGATAGAACCAGGCGTAGCAGATGTTGAGCATCCTGTTTTTATAACCGTTTTTGCCGTTGTATACCGCAAGAAAAAGATTGATCCAGATATAGGGGATCAGCCAGTGCCAGCCGTTGAGAGAGCGGACAAAAAGGTCATGAATATTCGGGAAACCAAAGCGGGCCCAATTGTAAAGAGGCAGGTAGATGATCGAAAATGCGAGCAGGACCAGATACCGCTTCAGTACGGAATAATCCCTGCATTTAACCGTGAAAAAGTAATAGAACAGGATCATGAAAATGCCTGTCAGCTTGTAATTCGGGGCCGTAAAATAGGTTGCGACGGCGCCGATCGCATAAAAAAACACAACAAACAGCGGCGAATCCTTAAAACGATCTGCGATCATAAGACCGGCCATTCCGACCAGAAGAGTCAGCATCACGCTCTGACTCGGCCAGAAGACAAGCTTTCCTGTTTCCATCAGGTCATAAGGTATCTCCGAGACGAGCGTCAGGATAAACAGTCTTGTAAAATGCTTTGACAGCTTCTCCGGCTTGTCTTTGATATGATAGAAGCCTTCTGCGATCAGGAAAGCATATATGGGAAATGCGGTGCGCCCTATCGAGCGCATGACCGCATTTACATTCCCCTTGAAAAAAGTGCTTGCAACGTGATCACAGAGCATCGTGACCATGGCAATGATCTTCAGGATAAATATACTCATTATCAGTTCTGTTCCCCTGCAACGGGAATATTGTCAAAACATACGGCAAGAGGTCCTTCATAGCCGTCTTCTACCTGTGTCTCCTTTGAAAGGAGCATGGAACTCTGTGCATCAATGATGCTTCCGTTGATAGATCCTCCGGTAACGGGAGTGACCGTATTTCCGTCATACAGGAAGGCCAGTCTGATTTCTCCGCCGAAATGTCCGGTAAAATCATCCATCTGGAAATCCGAGAAATTAACAACCTGGAGATAAGGCTCCTTTTTCATATCTTCTACGCCGGTAGAACCGGGCGCAACCTTTATGCTCCTGTAGTTACCGGTGGGCTCGACGCCTATATATCTGGAGAAACGTACGCCGCCGTGGTAGGTCTTGAGTTCACCGTTCTCAAGCAGGGCCCTGTCGATCTGGCGGGTACCTTCGTCACTGAACGGGGTATCTGCGATCAGCGATATAGTCAGCGGATCGCCGGTGATCTCGCAGCTGCCGCCGTCAGCGGTCTTGGCCTGAACATTCTCATTGAGCTTGAAGCTTGAGTATTTCGCAAATATATAGGGGGCAAGCGATCTTGCGGTATAATAGCTGAAAAGTTCTTTTACATATGAATCGCAAATGATAACACGGTAATTGCCGGCAGTCGGGGCTTTCTTCGCCTGAGAGCGGGCAAGCGTGTAATCGAGAGTCCTGCGGACCTTGGACTTTAATGCTTCGGTCTCGAGTGAATCGTATCTGAAGCTCTGGTAGGTTTCGACGTCCTGAGGCTGTTTGCACTGTGCAACGAACTCACCCGTTACGTAATATTTGCGATAACCTGCGTCAATACCGGTCGAAGACCATATTTTTACGGTGATCTCATTGACAAATAGTTCTGCCGAATTGAGGAAGGCATCCTTTCCGGTATCTTCCGCAAACAGGGCATCTGCCATGATCTTTGCGCTTTCTTCCAGGGATCTTCCTACAAGATCAGACTTCATTTCGATGAACTCATTCTCGGTCTTCTCCTGAAGCTCAAATGTGGGATTGCAGACAAAGGAAGCCGCCAGATATGCTCCGGACAAAGTTTTCTCGATCTCAGGATCCGTCATACCGTCGTAAATATGGACCGCCGAGCTTCCTTTCATGGCCTTTCCGTCTTTCTCGAAGGAGTTGTAAACGGTAACCTCATAATTTGTGAAATCCTTGATACGTCTGGTATCGAGAGTTTTTTTGATGAAGAAGAGTTCCGCACTGCGTGTGTGCTCTTCGTTGATGATATATTCGCTGATCTGCAGCCGCGAGAGGGCTGCAAGTATTCTGTCTTTCATAAATTCATATTCCCTTCTGGTAATTTGAAATATCAATATCTTGTATGTGGAAATGGCACGAAGTGCTCTTGATCCTTTATTCGTCTTTTCCTGTGCGAAGATCCCGCTAAATTGGTCTTACACGCGGGGGAACTGTCCGAAGACTGTTCCAGCCCGGTTTACAGACGCGTGATTCGGTGAAATCACCTCAAAAAACATGAGCTCTGCCCGTTTTTGATGAATTTAACCGAAGACAACCTCCTGTGTGACCAATCCGGCAGAGGGATCATCCCAAACGGATCTTAGCCTTGATATAAGGGCCGCCGTCGGAAACCTTGACCCATTCCTTGTAGCCCTTGCCGCAGTAGCCTGAGCCGCTTGCACGCATGGTGTCTGATATCATGGAAATGGACTTGAGCAGATCCGGAACATAGCCGGTCAGTACGATCGGAGAATAGATCTTGCCGGTCAGTCTTCCGTCCTTGATCTCACGCGCCATCTTGACCATCATCTGGATACCCCAGTTCTTGGGATCTTCCATGCCGGAATTGGCCTCGCAGAGCAGAAGACCGTCCTTAACCGAAGCGATCATTTCTTCGACTGTGGAATCGCCGGCCTCGAAAATAGTATTGGTCATTCGGGTGTAGGCCTTGCGCTGTGTATTCTCGCGGCGTCCGTTGCCGGTAGGGGCTTTCTTCAGATGCATTGCCGACTGGGAATCACAGATACCGGTCTTTAAGATGCCTTTGTCGATAATGATCGTATCGTGCGCAAGAACGCCTTCATCATCGAAGAAATAAGAGGCAACCTCGCGAATTGTCGAAGCACCGTCATGCATCGTGATAAGCTCGGATGCGACATATTTGCCGATGTATTCCTGAGCGAGCGCCCTGTCCTTGACAAACATATCCATCTCAACGCCGTGTCCGAAGGCTTCATGAACGATCATGCCCGTAACATCGGGCTCACAGATGCATTCATATTCACCGGGAACGATCGGTTCGGCATCAAGCAGCTCTATGGCTGTTTTGCAGCAGCCTTCGAGATTATCCTCGAGAGTGCGCAGAACTTCGCTTCCGCCAAGCATTGAAACGGGCTTGTAGCTGTCCTGGATCTCTTCACCCGCAGAGGCCATGACAACAACATACCCCGATGACCACATTACATTCTGGGTCATATCCTTCTTCTTTGAAAGGAACATTTTCGAATATCTCTGATATGAGAACGAAACACGGCAGTCGATGATCCGCTCGTCGTAAGCGCGTCCCTTTTCGGAAATGCGTGTGAGCAGGTCAATGATCGCCTCATCCCCGAGTTCCTCGGGATCCTGCTCATATTCGGTGCTTTCGTTAAAGACGGTGGTCTCCTCATTTACATCATCGAAAACAAACGGTACAACGCCCTCAGGCACCGAGTTTCCGAGAGGAATAAGCCTTTCTTCTATTTCCTTTAACAGTCCGGGGATCCCATCCTTTGAGATCGTGCTGAAGCTGTATTCACATGCCTGGCCTTTGTCATATACTTTTACACAGAAGCCGCGTTCCGTAAGAACCGTATCTTCGTTGATGTTCGTTCCCATCTTGGATACGGAGAAATTCCTGCTGACAGAGTCATTGGCAAGGATAGAAGCGTAATCGAACCTTGCCAGAAGCCGATCGAGGAATTCTTTCAGCAACGGTTTGCTCTCTTCCAGAAAAATACTGTTTTTAACCTTCATAATTACAGATAGTCCTCCTTTAAACCTTTTGCATATATACCGACGATCCGATATGTTTTCATGATAGCACAATGTGTATGGTTTGAAAAGAAACTTCTATAATGTAACTGCTTAAATGCACAGGCCGGTTAATATTTTGCACAAAAAATTACAATAATTTTATAAATAGTATATTGTAATATAGAATAGTATGTGATAAGATGTAGTTGTTCTTGAAGAATATTGATTGAGAATGGTTATTGTTCAATATAACAGATTAAGCAACCGAAACAAACGATATTTCCGGAAAGGAGAGGAATGAGGCATGAACACACAGTTAAAAAAAGGAGCGCTGGATCTATGCGTGCTGTCCCTGCTGGCGAAAGGTGACCGTTACGGTTACGAACTGACAGAGGAGCTTTCTGGCAAGATGAAGATTGCAACCGGAACACTTTATCTGGTACTGAAGCGTCTTAAGGATGTGAATTACGTGACAACTTACCTGCAGGAATCCGAATCGGGCCCGGCGAGGAAGTATTATCATCTGACCGAAGAGGGAAAATCCTGCTATAGTGCGATGAAAGCCGAGTGGGAGGATTTCGCGAAGGCTATGAGTGAGATCGTCGGATGAAAACGTGAATCATTTACGACGACAGGATCCATGAATATTGATAAAAACCGTATCCGGCCGGCAGATTTACCGGTTTTACGGATCGGAAGCGCAATTTCTACAGGAGGAGATCAGAAATATGAGCAGACAGGAATATATGAACAAACTGATAGATGCTCTTTCGGGTTTTGACAAAGAGATCCGTGAAGAGATCGTCAATGACTATGAGGATCATTTTGTAAATGGTCTGAGAAGCGGAAAGACAGAAGATGAGATCGCCGAAGAGCTTGGAAGCATTGAGGAACTGATCAGCGATCTGAACGCACTGTGCGGCAGGTCTGAAGCATGTGAAAATGCAGAAAAAGCAGCAGAATGTGGCGGAAGATCGGATAACGATAACTGTGCGGAGGGTTCGGACGGTGATGCTCAGGCTGCTGAAGGAGAAGGATGCCAAGAGGACGGAGCACCGGAAGGAGAAACCGCCAAGAGTTCGTTCTCCGAGGATGCTTCGGCGAAGATCGATGAGATGATAAAGAACTTTGCGACACTGATCGGTGAGGTTGCTGCGGGTATCAACAAAGGAACCAAAAAGGTATCATCGACAGTGGGCGAAGGCGCCAGAAAGGTATCGTCTACCGTCGGCGAGGGTGCCAAAAAGGTTTCTTCATCGGTTGGCGACGGAGCAAAGGATTTTGCCGAAAGTGCCAAGGGCTTTGCCAACAATTTCGTGACCGGATTTATGAAGGGCTATGAGAATATCGCACAGGGTGTCGGCAATATGACCGATAAGGTTAAGAATTCGGAGTTCGTTCAGGGCATTTCCGAGAGCTACCGCAAGTCGATGAACCGTTCCGCTGACGCTGAGAAGGAAGAAGCTACCGAAGATATCGATGACTTTGACCTTGATGATGAACTGCATAATGCAGCCGACAATATTACAAGGATCTTTTCCGAGGCGGAAGATGAGATTAATGAAGAGCCCGACGAATTTGATGAAGATGAAAACAGCGAATTCGTAAGCTTTTCCGAGGATGTCGAGAATGTTGTGATCGAAGTCGAGAGTGCGGATGTCTTTCTTGATACAAGCGATGACGATTCACTGAATTTTAATTACGAAAATGACGGTAATCCCAACCAGAAGCTGTTATACCGTTTCGATGTAAAACAGAAGGGCAAGACCCTTTATGCCACCGTGAAGAAACAGAACAGTCTGTCAAACTTCTTCCAGACTCTCGGCAGTCCCGATATCTCTCTGTATGTCGGCCTGAACGATTCCGTGAAAAAGGTCAGTGTCAGGACCATGAGCGGTGAGGTCAATGCGGAAGAGATCGATATCGAACAGCTCAAAATCAACAGCATGAGCGGCGATATCGATGTGAGTGACTGCAGTATCATCACAACCGAGCTCTCCACCATGAGCGGTGATGTCAATGTGACTCTCGACGAAGGATCGGCTCTTTCCGTCAGCTCTATCAGCGGAGATATCGATTTTGAGGGCACCTGCGAGAGCATTCATGCCAAGACTACCAGCGGAGACATCGATTTCACCATAGATAATGAAAACAGTGATATAACGGTAAGTTCGGTTTCCGGCGATATCGACATCGAATTACAGAACGACAACGGCTTTGTCGCAAATGTCAAGTCAACGGCCGGTTCGATAAACCTGACCTGCGGTGATGACGAGAAGGAAGTTTCCCGCAGCGGAAGCTACATCATGGGTGATGGCGGAGCGAAGCTCTCCCTCAGCAGTATCAGCGGCGATATTGATGTAAATGCATAATATTATCCCCGCGACTCCCCCTCTCTGGGTGTCGCGGGGATTTATTTTGCAAGGAAGTTCTTAATGAGGAGCCGCCCGGCATAAAATGGCAAACGGCTTCTGCAAAAATGCCCTCACCCGAAGAGTCGGCCAATACAAAAAAGGAACCAGCAAACGGTTTCAGCAAAATTGCCATCACCCGGGGAGTCGCCCAACATAAAAAGAAACCTGCAAACAATCTGCACAAGCGGTAGAAATTCTTACCCGGTTTGAAAAAGTACATTTGTAAAAATCGCTACTGTCTGAGCGTAAGCGAGTTTAGCGATTTTTACAAACGCCTGTACTTTTGAAAAGCGGGTGTAGAATTTCACTGCGCGGAAGCCGTTTGCAGGTTCCTTTTTTATGTCGGGCGACTCCGGTCGGGAAGCCGTCGCGGGGATGTAGTGGCTTATGTTGACGGGAATTGCTGCGGGGCCTCGTCCGACTTAAGCAATCGTCCGAAGCGGGCAAGCAGGAATGCGATAAAATAGGCTGCACCCACGATTATCAGGCACCAGAGGACGGTTGCCCAGACAGGCTGTGAGCGAACTCTAAGGAACGGATAAGGACCGACCAGCTGACCGGTAATGTTAAGTGTGATCGTGATGATCGCGTAGATTATGGTCGGGATCAGACCAATGAGCCCGGCCGCGGCAGCGGAGCCTTTACGCCCGAAAAGAACTGTATCGGGGCCGATCGAAGGATCGGTGAAAAGAACGGAGATGATCGCAAATACCGGGCACAGGAAATGCTGGTAGAGCATGTCGCCGTTCAGGAGCATATGGTAATACGAGTTTGAAAGAGACCCGTACAGCTCGGCGTACATCGGTGAAAGAACAAAAACGACGACCAGGAAGGTTACGGACAATACCGCAGCTGACAGGTATTTGAACAGGATCGCCCATACAGGCGGTTTTTTTGAATCATTTGCGAAGCTGATGATCTGGAAGACTGCCAGGATTCCTGCGGCAAGCATGCCTATAAAATTACTGTCGAAGGTGTAATAGCGTATTATGGGCAGACCTCCGTGTGCGAATTGTGAAGTGCATCCGATGATCCCGAGTATAAAAATTATCAGGTTCAGGCCAAGGGCCAAAAGTTTTTTCGTGTACATTTTAACCTCTCATCTGTCCGATAGGAAATATAGTGTTTTTCACACATGGACTATATCAGAACGGGGGCATCAAGTCAATGAATGAAAATACACAAAATCTAAGAAAATTATAAAAAAATGTTGACAATATATAAACTGCGGCTTATAATGCCTAACTGATGGGGCTATCAGTCAAATATTAAAGAAAGAGAGGTAAAAGTCATGACAAAAGCAATCTATCGTAAAAACAGCAACCTTGACAACTTAACATGGACTGACTTTGTGCATGGGATTACCTCGACCGTATCTGCCGGTTTCTGACAAGGAAACCATAAGATCAGGTGAATATTTGGAATATTTACAGGCCGCGGCACTTATGTACCGCGGCCTTTTTGCGCGATAAACGAAGGAAGAAAGGTTTACAGGTGATAGATAATCATGAAGAAAATGAGTTTTTATCTTGGAAAATATTGGTATTTATACCTTCTGGCGTTCGGATGTCTGATAGTTTACGAACTGCTGGACATGGTCTCGCCGAGGGTAACACAGAGTATTATCGATGATGTGATCATGCAGGGAGAAACAGGGATCCTGCCCCGTCTTCTCTTAATGCTTGTGATCGTAGGTGTCGGAAGAGTTGTATGCGGGTATATCAGGGAGTTTACATTTGATAAGACCAGCTTTAAGGTTGCGTCCGACATCAGAAAGCATCTGTTCGGTCATATTCAGAGTCTGTCGGTGGATTATTTCGACAGGATGAACACCGGCGAGATAATGTCCCGTGTCAAGGATGATGTTGATAAGCTGCAGGGAGCGTTCGGATTTATCGGAATGATGTTCATGCAGGTAGTGATACATACCGTGATGATACTGTGGTGCATGTGGCGGATAAGCCCCGTTCTTACGATCTTTCCGCTCATTGCGCTTCCGGTATGTGCGACCGTCGCCATCGTCATGGAGAGAAAGCTTGATAAGGTCTATGAAGAGATCAGCGACGAGGATGCGGATATGAATACGGTGGCAGAGGAGAATCTGGCCGGAGTCCGCGTGGTTAAGGCATTTGCGAGAGAAAAATTTGAGATCGGAAAGTTTCTTTCACATAACAGGAGATACTACGATCTCAATATGAAGCAGTCAAAAGTGTGGATCAAATATAACCCCATCATGCAGATGATCACCAAGATGCTTCTGATCGTAGCGCTTCTTCTCGGCGGACTTATGGTGATCCGGGACGAGCTCTCGCTCGGTTCTCTCGGCGCATTTCTGG